>NZ_JBHZAG010000090.1:0-36737 GCF_042754125.1 Amycolatopsis sp. NPDC059235 | reverse complement strand
GTTTTTATACGCATCTTCACCCCCATAACACCCCCACCCCAGACCGTCAGCACAATCAAGCTTCGGGGTGCCCCACGCAACCAACGGACCAAGGTCGCCGCCAGGCGACGAGGTCCCAGCCGGGCGACGAGCAAACCTGTCGTACCCACGCGTTACCGTGCCCAAGTGGAGTTCGACCAGACCACCCAAGCCACCTACCTCCCCTCGGATCCCCCGCGAGAGGGAGTTCTGGCGCTGTGGGGCGACGAGATCGAGGGGGACACCCCGATCCAGCTCGTCCTGCCCGGCGGCGGAAAATTCGCCCGCACCGAGGTAGTAGCGCGGCTGATCCCGCTGGCAACCGCCATCCCGAGGCTGCTCGTCGTGCCGGACGACACCAGCCCGGCGCTCGCAGCATGGTCGGCAGTGGTCAACGCGGGAGTGAATCTCGTAGCACGCGGCCGGTTGCGCCCGGCGTCCACCCCGAGCGGCCTAGGAACCTGGCGAGTAGGCCCGCTAGACGCCGCCGACGAGGAACTCCTGCGCGGGCTAGCGGCCGCGCTGCCGCCCGAAGCGCACGCGCTGCCGTTGTCCGGCGTCAAGCGAATCCGGCTGCACTCGCCGGAATCACTAGTCCGCGCGGTGTGGGACGCCGCGGCGGACGTCCTCGTGCGCAGTCCGGCGGCAGCGGTCGGATCCGGCGGGGCGGCGTTCGCGGAATCGCAGCCCACGCTGCTGGATCCGGACGGCGCGGCGTGGCTCGCCGAGCTGGAAGCCCGGCGTCCGGACGGGGCGCAACTGCTGCTGCGGATCGAAGCGACTGAGGAGGAATTCGCCGGAGTCCTGGCCGTTCGCTCTACTCTCGAGCCGAGTCTGGTGGTCGAAGCCGCCACTCTTTGGGACGCGCCCGAAGCAGTCCTGCACCGGCTTGGCGACCAGGTCGAAACCCAGCTGCTGCTGGGGCTCAGGCGCGGTGCGCGGGCCTGGCCGCCGCTGGCCCGGGTCCTGTCCGAACCGGCGCCCACCACGCTTCCGTTGTCCGACGACGACGTGGTCGATCTGCTCGGCTCCGGTGCTCGGGATCTGGGCGGCGCGGGCATCGAAGTCTTGTGGCCCAAGGATCTTTTCGCCGGCGAAGTCCGGGCGAAGGCGAGCGTGACGCAGGCCCCGGCGAGCGAATCCGGTCCCGCGTTCCCGCTCAACGGCCTGCTGGAGTTCCGCTGGCGGCTCAGTCTCGGCGGCAGCGAACTCACCGACGAGGAAGTGGCGGCGCTCGCGGAGGCGAAACGCCCGCTGGTCCGGTTGCGCGGCCAGTGGGTGAAGCTCGATCCCGCGCTGCTGGCGCGAATGCGGGCCCGGCGGTCGCGGCTCACCGGAGCGGAGGCACTCGCGGCGGCGCTGACCGGCGAGCTGGAGGTGGACGGCGAACGAGTGGAGTTCGCTCCGCAGCCAGCGTTGTCGGGGCTTGCCGAACGGCTGCGCGAAAGGGATCCAGCACCCGTCGAGGAACCAGCGGGGCTCACTGCCACGCTGCGTCCGTATCAACGGGCCGGGCTGGGCTGGCTCATCGCCATGACCGAACTCGGCCTTGGCGCCTGTCTCGCCGACGATATGGGGCTGGGCAAGACAATCCAGCTCATCGCGCTGCATCTGCACCGCCGGGCACAGGCGGCGGGGCCGACGCTCGTGCTGTGTCCGACGTCGCTGCTGGGCAACTGGGAACGAGAGTTCGGCAAGTTCGCGCCGGACGTGCCGGTGCGCCGATTCCACGGCGGCGGCCGGCATCTCGACGACCTGGCCCCGGATGAGGTCGTGCTCGCCACCTACGGGGTGCTGCGCCGCGACCGAGAGCTGCTGTCCGAAGTGGACTGGGGCATGGTCGCCGCGGACGAGGCGCAGCACGTGAAGAACCCGTTGTCCGCCACCGCAAAGGAGCTGCGGCAGGTGCCCGCGGCGGCTCGCGTGGCGCTCACCGGCACCCCCGTGGAGAACCGGCTCACCGAACTGTGGTCACTGCTCGACTGGACCACGCCGGGCCTGCTTGGCCCGCTGGAGAAGTTCCGGCGCACCGTCGCGCGGCCGATCGAACGGGACCGGGACGAGACGGTCACCGGGCGGCTGGCCGCGACGGTCCGGCCGTTTCTGTTGCGCCGCCGCAAAACCGACCCGGACATCGCGCCGGAGCTGCCGCGCAAGACCGAGACCGACCGGTACGTCCCGCTCACCGCCGAGCAGACCACGCTGTACGAGGCGGTGGTGCGCGAGAACCTCGCGCAAATCCGGGAGGCGCAAGGGGTGCAGCGGCGCGGCCAGGTGCTGAAGCTGCTCACCGAGCTCAAGCAGATCTGCAATCACCCGGCGCATTACCTCAAGGAAAGCACCGGAGTACTGAGCGGACGGTCGGGCAAGCTCGCCGCGTTCGAGGAGCTGCTGGACGTCATCCTCGACGAAGGCGAGAGCGTGCTGGTGTTCAGCCAGTACGTGCGGCTGTGCCGGTTGCTGGAGCGGCGTCTCGCCGAGCGCGGGCTGCCGACCGCGCTGCTGTCCGGCGAGGTCGGGCCGAACCAGCGCGACGAGATGGTGGCCGCGTTCCAGTCCGGCGAGGTGCCGGTGTTCCTGCTGTCGCTCAAGGCGGGCGGCGTCGGGCTCAACCTCACCCAGGCCACGCACGTGATCCACTACGACCGCTGGTGGAACCCGGCGGTGGAGGACCAGGCCACCGACCGCGCGTACCGGATCGGCCAGGACCGGCCGGTGCAGGTGCACCGGCTCATCGCGGAGGGCACGCTGGAGGAGCGCGTCGCCGCGGTGCTGGAAACCAAGCGCGGGCTGGCCGACGCGGTCGTCGGCGCGGGGGAGGACTGGATCACCGAGCTGTCCGACGACCAGCTCGCCGATCTCGTCCGGCTCGGGAGCGGCTGATGCCGCCGCGGCGGACGTTCGGGCGCCGGTGGTGGGGCCGGGCGTGGGTGGAAGCGCTGGAGCAGCGCGCCAAGCTGGACCCGAACCGGCTGCCGCGCGGGCGGACGTACGCGCGCAAGGGCGTCGTGGACCAGCTGGCGATCAGCGCGGGCGAGATCACCGCGTGGGTGCGCGGAAGCAGGCCGGAGCCGTACCGCGTCGCCATCCGGATGCGCGAGTTCAGCGCGGAGGAATGGGACAAGCTGCTCGACGTCGCGGGCCGCCGGCTCGGGCACGCCGCCGCGTTGCTCGACGGCGAACTGCCGAAGGAGCTGGCCGTCCAGTCGCGCGAGGCCGGTGCCGATCTGCTGCCCGGACCCGGTGATCTGCGGCCGCGCTGTTCCTGTCCGGACAGCGCGAATCCGTGCAAGCACGTGGCGGCGGTGTACTACCTGGTCGCCGACGAGGTGGACGCTGACCCGTTCGTGCTGTTCACCCTGCGCGGGCGCGGCCGGGACGAGGTTTTGGCTCAGCTGCGCGAATTGCGGACGCCCAGCGCCGCCCGCCCGGCTCGCGCGCCGGACGTCGGGCTGACGCCGAAAAAGGCGTACTCGCGGCGGATCGCGCCGCTGCCGCCGTTGCCCGCGATCCCCGGCGAGCCCGGTCCGCCCGCCGTGCTCGACCTTGATCCGCCCGCGCGCACCGGTCTGACTTCCGCCGCGCTCACGGCTCTGGCAGCGGACGCCGCGACGCTCGCGTTCGGCCTGCTGCACACCCGGGATGCCTTGGCGGACTTGACTTTCGCCGAAGACCTGGCCCGTCGCGCCGCCCGGCCGGGAGCGGACGTGTTCGGGCTGGCCGCGGCCGCCGAGGTCGCGCCCTCGGAGCTGATCGTGTCCGCGCAGGCGTGGCGGGAAGCGGGCCGCAGCGGGTTGGCGGCGTTGCGGGACGTGTGGAGTCCCGGCCCCGGGCCGTTGGCGGTGGCGCGGGCGGAACTGGCGGAATTGCCGGGGGAGGTGAAGGTGTGGCGCAACCGGGTGACGGTCGGGCCGGTGCAGCTCCGGTACGGGCAGGACAGCAGGTGGTATCGCTTCGTGCGAGTCGCGGGCCAATGGTGGCCGGACGGGCCTCCGGCCGAGCATCCGGTCGATCTCGCCTATCCCGCGGAGGGCTGAATCACGTGCGCTCAGCGAAACGAGACGGTCCGTCTCGTTTCGTGCTACCGTCTGCGGCATGACGAGAACCTGGGTGATCACCGGAACAAGCCGCGGCCTGGGCCGGGCGCTGGCGATTGCCGCCGCGGAAGCGGGAGACCGGGTGCTGGCCACGGTTCGGACGCCGGGCAGCGCGCCGGAGCACCGGAATGTCGTCGAGCACGTGCTCGACGTGCGTAACCGGGCCGCGGCGCGGGAAACCGTGGAGCGGGCAGTGGCCGAGTTCGGCCGGCTGGACGTCGTGGTGAACAACGCCGGGTACGGGCTGGTCGGCATGGCCGAGGAGGTAAGCGAGGACGAAGCGCGGGACATCCTGGAGACGAACGTGCTGGGCGCGCTGTGGCTGACCCAAGCGGCGCTGCCGGTGCTGCGTGAACAGCGGTCGGGCCACGTCGTGCAGATCTCCTCGGTCGGCGGCGCCGGTTCGGTGCCGGGATTCGGGCTTTACAGCGCGAGCAAATGGGGGCTGGAGGGAATGAGCGAGGCGATCGCGCAGGAGGTCGCGGAGTTCGGCGTGCGGGTGAGCATCGTCGAGCCCGGCGGGATGGACACCGAATGGGCTACCGGCAGCATGCGGTTCGCGACCCCGGACCCGGCGTACGACGGCCTCCGCGAGCGGATGTTCGGCACGACGACGGTTCCGTGGGCCACCACCGGCACCGGTGGCGGCACCCCGCCCGCGGACATCGCCGCCGAAATCCTGCAGCACGTCAACGACCCGGCTGACCGGCGGCTCCGCGTCCTCGCCGGTGCCGATGCCCCCGCGATGGTCGCGACCGCGCTGTCGGGACGCCTGACGGATTACCGGCAGGACAAGCGTTTCTCCGACGCGGAGATCTGACATGGCCCGCGCCAGCACCCGAGCCCGCGTGCACGCCGCGGTGCTCTCCCTGGCCGCCGAGTCCGGTTTCGGCGGCCTGACCATGGAGGGCATCGCGGCCCGCGCGGGTGCCGGGAAGCAAACGCTGTACCGCACGTGGTCGTCGCCCGCCGCGGTGCTGCTGGACGCGCTGCTGGAGCAAAGCCTCGACGCGTCCGGCGAAGTCGCCATCCCGGACACCGGCGACCTGCGTGCGGACTTGGAAACCTTGGTCCACGGCATGATCGCGGAGCTGACGGATCCCGCGACAGACCGCCTGCTCCGCGCGGTGACCGCCGAACTGCAGACCGAACCGGCTGTCGGCTCCGAAGTCCTGGACCGGTTGCTGGGCCCGCAACTGCGCGCGATCGCCGACCGCCTGGCCCGCGCCGGGGTCGAATGCCCGGCGGACGGCGCGGAACTGTTGCTGGGCCCGGTTTTCCACCGCTGGCTGCTGCGCACGCGACCGTTCACGGAGGACTGGCCCGCCGCCCACGTGGAGCGGGTGCTGCGCGCGGTTTCGTTCGGCTAGCCCTGGAGTCCACAACGCGAGCTCGTGCTCGACCTCGGCTGAGGCTGAAAACCGCAAGCGCTCGCGGGCAGAAGCAGGCCCGGCTGACTCCGGCCTCAGAAGTCCCACGCAGCATTCCCACTGCGCTGCGAAACCCGGGGCCGTCGACGGTGCAGTTCCTTCGCCGCCGCTCAGTTACCGGCTGACTCAGCCCCTCGAAGCTCCACACAGCACCCGCCGTCGCGCGGCGCGACCCGGGCCGTCGACACCCCGGGCACCTCGAGCCCCTCCACGACCCCGGTCAGGAACCGGTCCGTCATGCCGCACACCAGGTCCGGCGCGCGCCCGGCCAGCGGCTGGAACGGGCAGTTGCGCATCCGCAGGCACACCGGCGTCTCGCGGTTGGGCTCGAAACCGTGCCGGGCCAGGACTGTGCTCGTCAGCGTCAGCCCGCGTTCCGTGCCAAGGCGGCCCGGGCGGGAGCGTTCGCGCTCGGCCGCTCCGGCCGCGGCGCCGTGTGCTCCGGCCTCGCGCAGGGCCGCGTCCCGGGCCGGCTCCCCGGGGGCCGCCGAGGCGACCGCGTCCACCAGGATCGCGGCCAGGACGTCCGGGTGCCGGGGCGGGATCGTGATCGCGAAGTCGGTCGCCGCGGGCTCGTAGACCTTCGGCGCGCGGCCCACCTTCCGGACGCCGCCGACGGTCTCGTAGCGGGCGCGCAGGAGGCCGGCCGTCACGAGTTTGTCCAGGTGGAACGCCGCCAGCTTGCGCGAGATGCCGACCGCCGAGGCCGCCTCCTCGCGCGTCACCGGGCGGCCGGCGTCGCGGATGAAGGCGTACATCCCCCGGCGCAGGTCCTCGTCCAGCGCCGCTACCGCGCGGATGGTCGCCAGGTCACTCGTCACACATCCACGATAACGCCCAGCGAGGTTCTCCGAACCCGCTACCCGGCTTGTTCACCTGGTCACATTGACTCCGCCGGGCGATAAGACCAAGATTTGTAGGCGAAACCCGTCCTGCCAGCCCCGACCGCCCGAGGACCGCCCATGCAGTCGTCCGGAACCGCCCTCCGCGTCGTCCACGAGCCCGATCCCGGCCTGGACCTGGCCGCGGCCGAAAGCGCGGCGGGGGACTTCCTGCGCGCGCTCGGCGTCAGCCTCGACTCGGAGAGCCTGCGCGGCACCCCCGGCCGGATGGCGCGCGCGTACGCCGAGCTGTTCACGCCCCGCGAATTCGACCTCACCACGTTCCCCAACGACGAGGGCTACGACGAGCTGGTGCTGGCTCGCGACATCCCGGTCCGGTCGGTCTGCGAACACCACCTGCTGCCGTTCATCGGCGTCGCGCACGTCGGGTATCTGCCGGGCGAGCGGATCCTCGGGCTGTCGAAGCTCGCGCGGATCGTCGAGTACTTCGCGTGCCGTCCGCAGGTGCAGGAGCGGCTGACGAAGCAGATCGCGGGCTGGCTCGGCGACCAACTGGCGCCGAAGGGCGTCGGCGTGGTGATCGAGGCCGAGCACACCTGCATGACCCTGCGCGGTGTGCAGGCGACCGGTTCGTCCACCGTCACGTCCACGCTGATGGGCACGCTCCGCGAGGACGCTCGGTCGCGTCAGGAATTCTTCTCGCTGACCGGCGTCAACGCCTGAGCGCGAGCCCAATCCAGAAAGTGTTCGACCCCGCGCACCACGTGCGTGCTGCGGATGGACGGGAACACGTCGAACGCGTGCTGCGCGCCGGCGAGTTCCGCGTAGGCCACCGGGTGGGCGGATTTGGCGCGCAGCCGGGCGACGAACTCCCGCGCCTCCGCGACCGGCACGAGCGAATCGTGCTTGCCGTGGATCACGAAGAACGGCGGCGCGTCCTCGGCGACCCGGTCCATCGGGGACGCCGCGAGATAGTCGTCCAGCCGGTGCTCCGGCGCGAACACCCGCCGCGCCATCAGGCTTTCCAGCCGGTACCGGCTTTCCTCCTCGCCGGTCGACGCGGCGACGTCGTACACGCCGTAGTGCGGCACGCAGGCCTGCACGCTCGTGTCCGCCTCCTCGAAACCGGGCTGCAGCGCCGGGTCGTTCTGGCTCAGCGCGAGCAGCGCGGCCAGGTGCCCGCCCGCCGAACCGCCGGTCACCGCGACGAATCGCGGGTCGCCGCCGTACTCCGCGATGTGCTCGCGGATCCAGGCGAGCGCTTGCTTGGCCGCGACGATGTGCGCCGGCCAGCGCGAAGCGGGGGAGAGCGGGTAGTTGATCGCCACGCAGACCCAGCCGCGGCGGGCGAGGTGGCGCATCAGCGGCAGGCCCTGCTGTTCCTTGTTGCCGATCGTCCACGCGCCGCCGTGGATCTGCAGCAGCACCGGCGCGTCGCGGACCGTCTCGCGTGGACGGTAGATGTCCAGCAGGAAGCGTTTGCCGCCAGGGGCGTAAGCGACATTCCGGTCTCGCACGACGTCCGGCTCGTGGATCCGGAACGGCATCAGCAGGCGTCCCCACGGCGTCGAGAAGTCCGAAGGGCTCGCGAGCTGGGCGGCGTAGTCCTCGCCGAGTGCTTCGGTGAGCGCGGACTCGACCTCGATGCGCGCCTTCTGCGAGGTCGCGATCAGCGAAGCGAAACCGGCCGCGGACAGCGCCGCCAACGCCAGCCCGGCGCGGTCGCTGCGGCACCGCAGCCCGTGGCGCGCGACGTGCTGCACGGTGTCGGCCGCGGTGAGCGCGAGCAGGTGCGGCGCGAGTTCGCCGGTGAGCCAGCCGGCGAAGAACACCGGGATCGAGGTCGGCCGCGGTTTCGGCGGCCGCAGCGCGAGCGCGGCGAGGCCGAGCTGCGCCGCCCGGCGGGTCACGAAGTCCGGTTTCACCTGCCCGATGCTACCTCCGCCGAGCGCCCCGGCCAGGGTTCTGCCTTACGCTGGCAGGCATGCAGCGACTGAGCGGGCTGGACGCGAGTTTCCTCTACCTGGAGACGCCCTCGCAGGTCCTGCACGTCTGCGGCCTGCTCACGCTCGACGGCGCGACCATGCCCGGCGGCTACACGTTCCCGGAGTTCAAGCGCCGCCTCGCCGAACGCGTCGCGGTGATCCCGGCGTTCCGCCGAAAACTCCACAATCCACTCTGGAACCTGAACCACCCGGTGTGGGTCGAGGACGAGGATTTCGACCTCGACAACCACGTGCACCGGATCGGCCTGCCCGCGCCGGGCGACGACCGCGAACTCGCCGAGATGTGCGCGCACATCGCCGGGCAGCGGCTCGACCGCGCGCATCCGCTGTGGCAGTGCTACGTCATCGAGGGCCTGTCCGACGGACGGCTGGCGGTGCTGCTGAAAATGCACCACGCGAGCGTCGACGGCGTCGGCGGAGCCAGCCTGATCGGCTACCTCGCCGGGCTCGAACCCGACTCGCCGTTGCCCGAACTGCCTGCCGACGAGCAGCACAACGACGGCCTGCCCACCCGCTTGCGGCTGCTGCGCGAGAGCGCCGATTCGCTGCTGCACCGGCCGTTCGAGATCGCCCGGTTGCTGCCGGAGCTGCTGGGTCTGGTGCCGAAGTGGGCGATGAAAACCCTGCGCGGCAAGGGAATGCCGGTGCCGTTCACCGCGCCGCGGACCTCGCTGAACGGGACTATCACCGGACACCGTTCGGTCGCGTTCGCGCAGCTGGATCTTGATGCGGTGAAGCAGGTGAAGGACGCTTTCGGCGTCACCGTGAACGACGTCGTGCTCGCGCTGGTTTCCGGCGCACTGCGGCAATTCCTGCTCGGCCGCGGCGAGCTGCCAGGTGATCCACTGGTCGCGACGGTTCCGGTGTCAGTGCACGAACGCACGGAACGCGATCATGGCAGCAATCGGGTGTCTGCCTTTTTCGCTTCACTGCCCACGCATCTGCCCGACCCGGCGGCGCGCGTGTTCTTCCTGGCCGAGGCGAACCGGCGGGCGAAGGACCACCATTACGACATCGACGCCGACATGCTCGCCGACTGGGCCCAATTCTCCCCGGCGACGGTGTTCGGGCTGGGCGTGCGCGCGTATTCGGCGCTGCGCCTGGCCGAACGGCATCCGGTGGTGCACAACCTGATCATTTCGAACGTTCCCGGTCCGCCGATGCCGCTGTATTTGCTGGGCGCGCGGATCACCGGGCTGTATCCGCTGGGGCCGGTTTTTCACGGGGCGGGGCTCAACGTCACGGTGCTGTCGAATGACGGCAAGGTGGGTGTGGGATTGTTGGGGGCCAAGGAATTGGTGAAGGATTTGTGGCCGCTGGCGGACGCGTTGCCGGAGGCACTGGACGAGTTGAGCAAGGCCGCGCCGGTCTAACGACGCTTCTTCTTCGCTGTGTAAGGGATGTCGGCGAACTTCAACGTCGCGCGAAGACTCCGCACCGCCCGGTCCAGCCGAAGCAAGGCGACCTGCGAGAGCGTGAACAGCTGGTCCACCTCCCACGCTCGGCCAGCAGCGGCGAGCACGACAGTGTCCGGCGCGCCGCCCAGCACCCGGCCGGAGTCTAATGTGGACACCTTGTCCGCCAGTTGCGCCAACGCATCCGGTTCGTCATGCAGAGCCTCCGCGGACACGAGCGCCTGCGTGTAGAGATGGCTGGCCGCCGTAGCCCGGCCCAGCCACTTCACGTGGATCAGCTCATCCTCCGGCCCCAGCAGATCGCACAGCTCGAATCGCGGATGCAGGGGAGTGCTCGCGAAATCCTTGTCCAGGCACAGATATCCCGGCGCTAGAGCGGCCACCTGCTGGCAATACCGATGTTCGTCGTCCGGCTGACCGCTGGGCTTCCACGTGATGTCCGGCCAGACGTGCTTGCGCGCCAGCAGATCACGCACCTGATCCCGCATCTGCGCCACATAAGTCTCGCCGATCCGGTACCAGCGGGCCTGATGGAAAACGTACCGAGTGTGCTCAACAGTCGTCTCGAACACCAGCCAGCGAGCGGCGGGCAGCGGTGCTCCGGTGGGTTCCGCGCCCGCCTCGTCGGCGCAGGTCGTGATCCGGCCCGCGCGCAGGGCTTTCAGCCGCCGCTCAACGGGAATTCCGCCGAGGCGCGTGGTCAGGTGATCCAGTTCCAGGCGGCCGGGGACATGGATCGGACCGCCAGGGCCGAGGGCGGTGATGCGGAACGAACCGGCGTTCTCCGCGTCGTTCGCGGCACTCGACGGCCAAGCCAGGCCCAGCGCGTCGCTGCCGCCGAGTGCTTCGGCCAGTTGCCGTTCCAGTTCGGGCACGAGCGGGTGGTGCCGGTCCATCGGGCGGGTCTGGGCGATGAAGCGCAGCGCGGAATCCGCGTCCGGTTCGTCGACCACGGCGCCGACGGCGTCGAGATCGGCCAGGAACGCTTCGGGATCCTTCGCGAGCGGTGCCCACAGCGAGGTGCCGACGCGGATGCGGTAGCGCTTGCCGGTCACCCGGCCGTAGGTGAGGTCGGTCAGGTCCGCCGAACCTGCGAGGCGGTGCACGAGATCGCCGTACGGTTCGAGCCGGAACGCGGACAGTTCGCCGCCGCCGGGGATCGAAATCTGGGTGGCTCGTGCGGAAACGTCCAGCGCGGCGCTCGCGACCAGCCCGAGGTCGAACGGGTCGAGGCGGCGGATCCCGAAGCGCAGCCCGAAACCCTGCTCGACGTGTTCGTCGTTGAGCACGAGATGGCCCGCGCCCCAGGTGACCGCGTAGGTCCACGGCGGGCGCGGCACCAGCAGCACCGCGAACGGCAGCGTCGAGGGCAGGTCGAGCGGGCCGCCGCCGAGGGCTTCGGCGTGCTGCAGCCATTGCGGGGCCTCGGTGCGGAACGCGCCCGCGACCAGTCGCGCGCGGGTGCCGGGCAGGTCGACCGGGCGGTCGGCGCTGATCTGTTCGGGGGACAGCGGGGTCAGCAGGTCGGTTTCCGCCGCGGAGCCGTCGAGGCGGAAGAGGGACGCCGGGCGGCTGGGGGCAGGCATGACCACCACCGGAGGAGGGAATTCGAGGACGTCCGATCAGCCTAGGCGGCCCAGCGGTCCGGCCGGTTAATCACGGAGCGCGAATGGCGTGCGGAATGGTGAAATTCCGCTGAATCACCCATTCACGGGACGCGGGCACCGCTGATGATAGGGTTTCCTTTCGGGATGCGCCACGGCAGGTTTTCCGAGGCCAGGCAACGGGTAGGTGATCCCGTGATGGCCGTTTACTGGACGCGGAATTGCGGTTTCGACAAATCGCCCGGCTTCCGCGAAAGAACCTGTTCGCTGGGCACTGCTGCGCTGTCCGGGGCGGGATCCCCGCGTTTCGGTGACCCACGGTGAGCGATTCGGCGGGCGAGCCCCGCGGCGAATGGGCTAGCCGGGTCGGCGAACCGCCGCGCGGCGGTTCGCGCTGCCGCGCGTGCCCGACTACCCTGGCCGAGTCGTTTCCGGTCGGCCCGCCTGCGGGGGCAGCATGATGACAGTCCCGATGTTCGCGCACGGCGACCGTCTCACGCGTCGGGACCTGGAGACGATCTCGGATGAACGCCGCCGGTACGAACTGGTGGACGGGACGCTTCTGGTGAGCCCGTCCCCGCGTCCGCTGCACCAGCGGGTGGTCGCGCGCCTCCTGGCCGCGCTCACCCCGGTGTGCCCTGCCGACTGCGAGGTCCTCCCCGCGCCGGTGGACGTGGTGCTCGACGAGTTCACCGTGATGATCCCGGACGTCGTGGTCGGGCGGCGCGAGACGTTCACCGAACGCGCGCTGGTCGGCGTCCCGGTGCTGGCGGTCGAGGTGGTGTCGCCGTCGAGCAGGCACATCGACCGGTTCCTGAAGCCGGCCCGGCTCGCGCTCGCGGGCTGCCCGTACTACTGGGTGATCGAGCCGAACGAGCCGACGCTGAGCTGCTTCCGGCTGGCCGACGGCGAGTACGTGCTGGACGGCGAGGCTTCGGGCGAGGACGTGGTGCGGCTGGAGGAGCCGTACCGGCTGGAGCTCCGCCCGGCGGATCTCGTGTCGACGTACTAGGGGAGCCGAACCTCACGGAGCGGGTGCTTTGTTCACGACGGTGAAGACCAGGTTGAGCACGCCGACCGGGACGAAGATGAAAGACCACCATTTCAAGCTCTTCAGACACGCCCCTCTCAGCCAGTTCGCGCTTCGGCCGTAGATTCCCGAATTCGTCGCTGCCCATGCCAAGACGAATCCCAGCGTTGCCAGGTATTGCAGCACTGTCTGCGCTGGGCCGTCGACCACGACCGAGACCACTGTCAGCAGAATCGCCGCGACGAACGCGCCCATCGCGAACCTGGTCGCGGTGACGACTCGGTCGAGCCCTTCCGCGACATCGGTACGGGCGGGACCGGCTGTGGCTTCCGGACGTTCGGCGGCCGCGGGCTTCGTGAGGCGTGCTTGCTTGATCCGGTGCCACGCCGCCGCGGCGGCAGCTGGCAACTGACGAAGGACCAGCCGGGGCGGGCGGGGGTATCCACGCTGGTACAGCAGGGTCGCTCCGGCAGGGCGCAGTCGCAGGAGGCCGACCCCGCGTTCCGGACGCTCGACGAGCGTGTCGCCTTTGCCGAACGTCTGCCATCGTTGGATGTCGGGGTTCACCGAGTGCCCGAACCGATAGCTCCGCCGCTGATTGTGATGCCTGCACCTTGACCATTCGCCGGGCACCCAGTTCCGGCACGCCCAGCCGCGGCTCGTCTTCGGGTAGGCGCACTGCACCGGCCAGACGCGACCCCGCAGGATCCAGATCGCGACCGAGACCACCGCGACGTAGATCGGGAAAAGAGCGCCGATCCACAACGGCCAAGGCACGTTCGACACGGACCCGAGCTGATTCGAAACCCATTGCAAGGTTGACGGCAGCAAGGACAGATAGTCGTTCAACTCGCCCTCCCCGGCGGCACGACGTCAAGTCTGGCTACTAGCTGTACTCGACTGGTCGCGCTTCGGAAATCCGCTGTCCGGAGAGCTGTCTGTCACTCGCTCGGGCGGCGGGCCTACCCGAGGTGGTCACGACGTGGCTGCCGTGATCAGGGAGGCGGTCGGCGGCCTGTGTGGGTTACTGAGGCGGTTTAGGCAGAGTCGGCAATCCGCTCCTGCCCAGAGATCGCCGCCTGCACCGACGTGCAAGCCGCCATCAACGCCGCCACGAACTGATCCGCCGCGAACACGCACGCGGTATGCCCAGCCGGAATCTCATACGTCGCCGCCCCGGGAATCCGCCGCGCCAAACTCCGCTGATGCGCGGGCGCGATGAACCCGTCCCGCGAAGTCACCACGACCGCCGCGGGCAGGTCGAGCGTGTGCAGCCACGGGGTCGAGTCGAAGCGGCCGATCTCGTCCAGCGCGACCGCGATCGCCCACGGGCTCGTCGAGCGGAATTCCTCCAGCGCCCACCGGTGGTCCTCCAGCCGGGCGAGGCGTTCGCGGCGGGGCTCGCCCGGGACCAGCCCGATGCGGGCCTGGTCGCGCAGCAGGTGCAGGGTGCGGCCGAACACGTCGAGCGCCACGCGTTGCCGGAGGCCGCGGCGGAAGTTGCTCGCCGTCGAGCACAGCACCAGGCCGGTGACGCGGTCCGGGTAGCGGTGGGCGGTCAGTTGGCCGACCATGCCGCCCATGGAGTAGCCCGCGACCATGAACTCGTCGATTCCCAGCGCGTCCGCGACCGCCGCCACGTCGTCCGCGCAGTCGTCGAGGCTGAACTCGTGCGAGCGGATGCCCTGGCCGTGCCAGCGCTGGTCGAACACGACCACCCGGTGGTTCTTGGACAGCCGCTCCAGCGCGGGATACCAGGTGAGCAGGCCGGTGCACGCCACCGAGTGCAGCAGGACCACCGCGGGCGCGTGCCGCGGGCCGACGTCCACCACGACGGTCTGGCCGCGGCCGGGCAGGGACAGCGGCTTCGGGTCGGGGACGCCCGCGGTGGGCGGGATGGTCGCGAGCTTCCTCGTTGCTTGCCAGCCGACGTCGCCCAGCGCTGATTTGAGAACTTGTTCCGCACCCACGTCGGCGTGCCGCCCCTCTCCGCTTCGCGGTCGATCTACAGCCCGGGCCCGGGTCCTGGGGGTTGCCGAGCCAGCCCATTCCGGCTAAAAATAGAACGTGTTCCACCTAGGTGGAGGGAGACCGGAGTGGACTTCACCCCCGACGATACGCAGAGCGAGATCACCTCGCTCGCCGCGCAAGTGCTCGGGAAGGCCGACGAGCCCGCGGACCAGTGGCGTGCGCTGGCCGACGCGGGCCTGCTCGCGCTGCCCTTGCCCGCCGACCTCGGCGGCGACGGGCTCGGCGTCGAGCACGTCGCCCCGGTGCTCACCGAGGTGGGCCGGGCCGCGGCGGCGGTGCCCGCGTACGCCGTGCTGGCGCTCGGCATCCTGCCGATCGAAGCGTTGGGCACCCCAGCGCAGCGCGCCGAGTTCCTGCCGCCCGCGGCAGCGGGGGAGAGCATTCTCACTGCCGCCTTGCACGAGCCGTCCGCACCGCTGACCTCCATCCCCGGGACCAGCGGTGCGGCGGCGGACGGCGCGTGGGCGGTGACCGGCGTCAAGACACACGTGCCGTACGCGGCGGAGGCGACACGGATTCTCACGCCGATCGCGTTGCCGGGAGGTACCGGCGTCGCGCTCGTTGATCCGCGCGCCGACGGAGTCGAAGTGCTGCCTGCGTACAACGCGACCGGGACGCCTGAGTACACCGTGCGGTTCGATGGCGCGAAGGTGAGCGAAGCGGATTTCCTGCGCGACCGTACGGCGGGGCATGCGTTGCAGACGCTGCACCGCTACGCGTTGGCAGGCGCGCTCGCGCTCGGTGAGGGTCTGCTCGCCGGAGCATTGGCGTTGACGGCTCAGCACGTCGGCGAGCGCACGCAGTTCGGCCGTCCACTTGCGACTTTCCAAGCAGTAGCCCAGCAAATAGCGGACGTCTACGTCGCTTCTCGCACCGTGCACCTGGCTGCGCTGTCGGCGGTGTGGCGGCTGGCGTCCGATTTGGACGCCGACACCGAGCTGGACATCGCGGCGTATTGGCTGACCGAGGAAGCGCCGTCCGCGCTGGCGATCTGTCATCACTTGCACGGCGGCGTCGGCGTCGACCGCACTTATCCGCTGCATCGGTATTCCTCAGCGGTGAAGGATCTCGGCCGCGCGGTCGGGGGAGCGGCGCACCGGCTCGGCCGGCTGGGCGAACGAGTGGCGGGATGAGCATGCACATCGAACTGACGGCCGCGCAGCAAGAACTGCGGGCGCAGCTGCGCGAGTACTTCGCGGGTCTGCTGACCGCCGACGAGCGCCGGGCGTTGCTGCGGGAGCGGCACGGCCAGGTGTACCGCGACGTCGTGCGCCGGATGGGGCGCGACGGGAAGCTCGGCGTCGGCTGGCCCAAGGAGTACGGCGGCGGCGGTTTCGGCGAGATCGAGCAGCACATTTTCGTGGACGAAGCCGCTCGGGCGGACGTCCAGCTGCCCTCGGTGACGCTGCAGACGGTCGGGCCGACGTTGCAGGCATTCGGTACTGAGGAACAGAAAGCGATGTTCCTGCCGAAGATTCTGGCCGGAGAAGTGCATTTCGCCATCGGCTACACCGAACCGGAAGCCGGAACGGACCTGGCCTCGCTGCGCACTCGCGCGGTCCGCGACGGCGACGATTACGTGATCAACGGCCAGAAAACCTTCACCACCGGCGGCCACGACGCGGACTACGTGTGGCTCGCCGTGCGCACTGATCCGGACGCGCCGAAGCACAAGGGCATCTCGATCCTCATCGTCGACACCCGCGACCCGGGCTATTCGTGGACGCCGATCATCACCTGCGACGGCGCGCACCACGTCAACGCGACGTTCTACGAGAACGTCCGCGTGCCGGCGAACATGCTGGTGGGCGAGGAAAACCGCGGCTGGCGGCTGATCACCACGCAGCTCAACCACGAGCGCGTGATGCTCGGCCCGGCCGGGCGCATCGGCGGCCTGCACGACCGCGTGTGGGCGTGGGCGGCGGCGCGGCGGACCCCGGACGGCGCGGCGCTGCTCGATCTCCCGGACGTGCGCGCGGTGCTGGCCGAGACGTTCGCGGTCGCGCGGGTCAACGAACTGCTGAACTGGCAGGTCGCGGCGGCAGCGGCGCACGGGTCGGTCGAGATCGCCGACGCTTCGGCGACCAAAGTGTTCGCCTCCGAGCGAATCCAGCGGATCGGGCGGCTGCTGGAGGAGCTGGTCGGGCGGCACGGCGACCTCGCCGACCCGGACACCGCGGAACTCGCCGAATGGCTCGACGTGCTGGCGAAACGGAACCTGGTGCTGACGTTCGGCGGAGGCGTCAGCGAGATCCAGCGCGAATTGATCGCCTCCGCCGGACTGAAACTGCCGAGGGTGCCGCGATGACGATCGAGGAAGCCGCCGCGAAAATCGCCGCACAGGGCGAAAGCGCGCCGAGGTACGCGCGCGATCCGGTGAACCAGGCGATGGTGAACAACTGGGTCGAGGCGATCGGCGACGCCAACCCGGTGTACACCGACGCGGAGTTCGCCGAGACGAGTGTCCACAAGGGACTCGTCGCGCCGCCGGCGATGGCGCAGGTGTGGACGATGCCGGGGCTGCACGGCGTGCGCGGGGACGACGACCCGCTCGGCGCGATCCTGAAGGTGCTCGACGACGCCGGGTACACGTCCATTGTGGCCACCAACTCCGAGCAGACCTATCACCGTTATCTCCGGCCCGGCGAACACGTTTCGACCACGAACGTGCTGGAGGACGTCACCGGCCCGAAGCGCACCGGGCTCGGCGAGGGCTGGTTCGTGACCACCCGGACGAATTGGTACGTCGACGGGGAACTGGTGGCGGACATGGTGTTCCGCGTGCTGAAGTTCCGTCCGCGCGAACCGGAACCGCCGCCGTCGCCGGTGCTGCGGCCGGTGATCAGCCACGATACGGCGTTTTTCTGGGAAGGCTTGCGCGAGGGCGAACTGCGCATCCAGCGCTGGGGCGACGTGCTGCGGCATCCGCCCGGTCCGATGCCGCCGGACGGATCGCTCGACACGACGCCGGACTACGTCGTCGCCAGCGGGCGCGGAACGGTCTACAGCTTCGTCGTGCACCACCATCCCGCGGTTCCGGGCAAGCGGCTGCCGTTCGTGGTCGCGCTGGTGGAGCTGGAGGAAGGCGTGCGGGTGATGGCCGAACTGCTGGACGCCGAACCGGCCGAGGTCCACATCGGACTTCCGGTGACCGCCGCGTTCGTGCGCGTCGACGACGAACTGACTCTGCCCGCGTGGAAGGTGGCGCGATGACTGCCGCAGTCGGGACCGAACTGCCGCCGATGGTGCTCGAGGCGACGCCGACATTCGTGATCAGCACGGCATTGGCGACCCGCGATTTCCAGGACGTGCACCACGACCGGGACGCCGCCGTCGCGCGCGGCTCGAAGGACATCTTTCTCAACATCCTTACTGACACCGGCCTGGTACAGCGGTACGTGAGCGAATGGGCCGGTCCGCAGGCGCTTATCCGCTCGATCAAGATCCGGCTCGGCGTCCCGTGCTACGCCGGGGACACGCTCGCCTTTTCCGGCCGGGTCACCGCTCGCGAAGGCAACGACGTCGAGCTCGAAGTGTCCGCTGTGGACAGTCTAGGGGCGCACTTGACCGGCACGGTTTCGCTGACGCTGCCGGAGGAGGACGCATGACGTTCACCGGAACCACCGCCATCGCCGGGATCGGCGCGACGGAGTTCTCCAAGGATTCCGGACGCAGCGAACTTCGGCTGGCGGCCGAGTGCGTGAGCCACGCACTGGCGGACGCCGGGCTGAAACCGTCCGATGTGGACGGAATGGTGTCGTTCACCATGGACGGCAACGCGGAAATCGCGCTCGCCCGCGAACTGGGCATCCCGGAGTTGACGTTCTTCAGCCGCGTGCATTACGGCGGCGGCGCGGCAGCGGCGACCGTGCAGCAGGCAGCCATGGCGGTCTCCAGCGGGATTGCCGACGTGGTGGTCGCGTACCGGGCGTTCAACGAGCGCTCCGGGATGCGGTTCGGCCGTGTGTCGGCGGCCGCGGCCCAGCAGGTGAATACGTCCGGTGTGGACAATGCGTTCCACTACCCGATGGGCATCGCGACCCCGGCCGCGACGGTGGCCATGGTCGCGCAGCGGTATCTGCACGAATACGGTGCCACCAGCGAGGATTTCGGCAAGATCGCGGTCATCGACCGGGCGCACGCGGCGACCAATCCGAACGCCTGGTTCCACGGCCGCCCGATCACGCTGGAGGAGCATCAGTCTTCGCGTTGGGTCGCGGAACCGTTGCACCTGCTGGATTGCTGCCAGGAAAGCGACGGCGGCGTCGCGCTGGTGATCACCAGCCTCGAACGCGCGCGCGACCTCCGGCAGGCGCCGGTGGTGGTCTCGGCGGCGGCGCAGGGGAGCGGGCCGGACCAGTACGTGATGACCAGCTACTACCGCGACGATCTCGCCGCGCTGCCGGAAATGGGCGTGGTCGGACGGCAGCTGTGGGGCCAGTCCGGGATCGGACCGTCCGATGTGGACGTCGCGGTGCTGTACGACCACTTTACCCCGTATGTCTTGATGCAGCTGGAGGAACTGGGTTTCTGCGGGCGCGGCGAGGCGAAGGACTTCATCGCGGGCGACACGTTGACGCTCGACGGGAAGCTGCCGCTCAACCCGCACGGCGGCCAGCTCGGCGAGGCCTACATCCACGGCATGAACGGCATCGCGGAGGCAGTCCGCCAGCTGCGCGGCACGGCGGCGAATCAGGTCGCCGACGCCGGTACCGCGGTGGTCACGGCCGGAACCGGCGTCCCGACGAGTGGGCTGGTCTTGACTCAGGCTCGCTGAGGAGCCTTCGGTTCATAGCGCATCGCCACCGCTCCGGAGGCGAACTCCAGGCGGTCCACGAGCTTCAGGTCGAGGTGCTCCGGCAGCCCGGCGAACAAGGTCGGCCCGCGTCCCGCGATCCGGGGATGCACCACGAACTCGTACTCGTCGATCAGCCCCATCGCGGCCAGCGCGAGCGGAAGTTGCCGGCCGCCGGTGTACAACCCCTTGCCGGGCTGGTCTTTGAGCCGCAGCACCGCTTCCCGCAGATCGCCGCGCACGAGTTCGGCGTTCCAATCGACGCGCTCGAGCTTGCTGGACACGACGTACTTCTTGGCCGCGTCGATCGTCCGGCCGAACGGCTCCATCCAGTCCGGCCGTTCGGCGGGCCGCGCGGACGGCCGCCAAGCCGCCTCCATCATCTCGTAGATCACGCGGCCGAAGAGGAGGGCGTCGGCGCGGGCGATGATCTCGGTCGAATGCCGGTGCATCTCCTCGTCCGGCGCGATGCCGGCGAGGTGGTCGCAGCAGCCGTCCAGCGTGACGTTGATGGAGTACCGAAGCGGGCGCATCGGCCGAATATAGCGGCCTGAACTGGGCTTGTCGGCCCGCGCATAGCCCTTGTGGGTCAACGCGGATCACCTCATTGCTGGCTGGTGCCTCCGGCCTCGCGCGTGTCACGGTGGTAAGGCCCATGTGACGCAGCGTGTCCGGAAGAGTGAGGTGCCGAGGTGAGTGTGCCGCTGGCCTGGCTGTTCACCGCACTGTTCGCGTTGCTGGCGCTGCCGTGCGTGCTGCGGCTGGTGCGGCTCGACTACGTCAGCCTCGGCCATCGGGTGCGCAACGGCGACCTCGCCGAACTGCTGCTGGTGGTGGCGATGGTCGCGATGCTGTCCCCGGTCGGCGGCCCGATCCCGGCGGCGGGCTGGCAGGCGGTGCTGGTGCTGACCGCGGGCTGGTTCGCTATCGCTGCCTGGCGCGGTCGCGCCGAGGGCCATAGCTGCGCGCATCACGCGCTGTCGGCGGCGGCGATGCTGTACATGGTCACCGCGATGCCGCACGGCGGCATGGTGCACGGGCCGTGGCTCACTATGTCCACAATGGACACCCGGCTGGCGTGGCCGGTGGTCGCGCTGGCCGCGGCGGCTTACTTCGCGCTGGACGCGGTTCGCTCGGGCGTGGTGGCGATGCGGTCGCGCGGCACAGCGGTGCCTGGGCACGCGTCGCGCACGCTGTGCCGGGCGGCGATGGGTGCGGGCATGGGGGTCATGTTGCTCGCGGCAGTCTGACTCGGCCTGGCGAGGATCAGTGCGGCGAATCGAAGCCGGTGCATCAGCCAGTGTGAATCAGCCCGGCGAACCGGCCAGGGTGAAGGGAACCCGGCGGAATCAGCCTCGGTGGGTTAGTCCGGCGGGATCAGCCCAGTTGCTGGACTTCGCCGTTCTGGCGGGGATCAGCCTGGTGAATCGACGCTGGTGCCTCAGCCAGTGTGAAGCAAACCTGGCGGAATCAGCCTCGGTGGATTAGTCCCGGCGGATTAGTCCGGCGGAATTAGCCCAGCTGCTGGACTTCGCCGTTGCGGCGGGAATTCTTGCACGCGGAGCGTGCTTGGCCAGTTTTGGCAGAGCGTCAGCGGGCATGGGTGTCATGCTGCACGCCACCGCGCGAATCAACCTCGGCGAATCAGCCCAGCCGCTGGACTTCGCCGTCCGGTGGCAGCTCCGCGAGCGTCGGCAACGTGTCCGCCGGATGCGCGGCGACCCACTCACGAGCTGCGGCCACGTCCCGGCCCAGGGCGTCGATCAGCTCCTGCGCGGAACCGAACCCCTGCTGGTCGCGCAGGTGCTTGCCGAGCCAGACGGTGAGGCGTTCGCCGTACAGGTCGCCCTCGAAGTCGAGCAGGAAGGCCTCGACCAGGCGGTAGCCGTCGGCCCCGTAGTAGGTCGGGCGGCGGCCCACGGACACCGCGGCGGCCACGCGCGTTCCGTCCGCGCGCTCCGCCCAGCCGGCCCACACCCCGTCGCCCAGTTCGCCGCGCTGGTCGCGCAGCGCGATGTTCGCGGTGGGGAAGCCCAGCTCACGGCCGCGCTTGTCGCCCGGCTCGACTGGCCCGCGCACCACGAAGAAGGTGCCGTCTCGCTCGTCCGCCATGGGACAACCGTATAACGGTCCCGATGGTCAGCGGGGCGTCAGCACTGTGTCGGCCAGCACAGGCGCGTCGTCGCGTTCCGGCGCGGTGGTCGTGACCAGCAGACGTCCGTTTTCGCGCCACACGCGCACGCGCAGGTTTTCGCCGGGGAACACGACGCCGGCGAACTTCGTCCCGAATGCCGAGACGCGCTCGGGATCGCCGTCGAGGAACGCGTCGACCACGGCCTTCGCGACCACGCCGTACGTGCACAGCCCGTGCAGGATCGGCCGGTCGAACCCGGCGGCCTCGGCGAACGCCGGGTCGGCGTGCAGCGGGTTGCGGTCGCCGCACAGCCGGTACAAAAGCGCCTGCTGCGGCAGCGTCGGCACGTCGAGCACGGCGTCCGGTTCTCGCTCGGGCCACTCGATCTTGTCCGACGGCCCGCGTTCGCCGCCGAAGCCGCCCTCGCCGCGGGCGAAGATGCTGGACCGGGCTGTCCACAATGGAGCGCCGGACTCGTCGGCGACCTCGGTCTCCTGCACCAGCACCGCGGCCTTGCCCTTGTCGAAGACGTCGGCGATCCGGGTGCGCGCGACCGCCTTTCCCTCGACCGGGATCGGCCGGTGCAGTTCGATCTCCTGCTTGCCGTGCAGCACTTTCGCCAGGTCGACGTCGACGCCGGGGAACTTCAGCGCGGGCGGCTCGAAGGTGCGCAGATTGGCCGCGACGGTGGCGAAGGTCGGCAGCACGCGCAGGTCGCGCTCGTAGGTGTAGCGCAGTTCGCGCTCGGCGACCGGATCCGCGCCCGCTCCGACGGCCAGGTGGTACAGCAGCACGTCGGACGGCGTCCAGGCGAAGCTGACCTCGCCGAGATCGGCTCCGATCGCGACCACGGGGTCGATGGGCACGGGCTCTCCACTCACTCGTAGCTGACGGAAACCTCGTCGGTCAACGGTACCGACTGGCAGGCCAGCACGATCCCGTCGGCGATGTCGTCGGCGTCCAGCACCTCGTTGTTCAGCATTTTCACCTCGCCGGAGACGATGCGGCACGCGCACGCGCTGCATTGGCCCTCGCGGCAGGAGTACGGCGCGTCGAGGCCCTCGGCGAGCAGGTGGTCGAGCAGCTTCCGCTGGCGCGGCCAGGTGACCTGCCGGGTCTCGCCGTCGAGATCGACGGTGAGCGCGGTGGTCTCGCCGCTGGCGTCTTCCTCTGGTTCAGGTTCGTCCGCGAAGGGATTCCCGGTAAGCGAGTGGAACTTCTCCACATGCACGCGTTCCCGTGGCGCGCCGAGTTCACGCAACGCATCCTGTGCGGCGGCCATGAACGGAGCCGGGCCGCAGAGGAACGCTTCATGCCCCGCGTAAGGCTTGGCCAGCGCCCGCAACGCCGTGACAGTCGGCAGGCCCTGCAGGCCTTCCAGCCAATGCACCACGGTGAGCCGGTCGCCGAACCGCTCGGCCAGTTCGCGCAATTCCGCGGCGAAGATCACCGACTGCTCGTCGCGGTTGGCGTAAACCAGCACCACCTGGCCGCCGCCTTTTTCCAGTGCGGACTTCAGGATCGACATCACCGGTGTGATCCCGCTGCCCGCGGCGAACAACAGGAAATCCGAGTCCAAAGAGGACGGACAGAACACGCCGGACGGCCGCAGCACGTCGATCGTCGCGCCCGCCCGAAGCTCGTCGCAAACCCAATTCGAGCCGTACCCGTCAACGGTCCGCTTCACCGTGACCTGCACCCGGCCCTCGTGCGGCGCGCTCGAAAGCGAGTAGCACCGCGCGACGGAACCCGTTTGGTCACTGGGAATCCGCAGGGTGAGGAATTGCCCGGGGGAGTAAGCGAATCGCGCGAGATGTTCGTCCGGAACCGTGAACACAATGGACCGGGCGTCCGCGGTTTCCTCGATCACCTCGGCGACGGTGAGCGTGACGACGTCAGTCATTGCGCACCTGCCCGAAATTGCCGTCGCGCACCGCGGTGTCGATGCTGTCCGCGAGTTTCTCGCACGTGTCCAGCAACGCGGTGGTGCCGCCGGACGCGGCGTGCGCGGCGAACACCGGGCAGCTGGTCGCGGCGTCGGTGGTCCACTGGATGCTGGTGTGCTTCAGGCTGTTTTTCTTGACCAGCACACAGGTTCCGCAGCTGCGGCACTCGTGCGGGCGCAGCCCGGAGGTGAGGAATTCGGTGGCTTCGGCCGTCACACCCCAGCCTCCTCCGACTGAGCCGCCGCCTCGGCCTCCGCGCGCTGGCGCGCCAGGTTTTCCTGCACCTCGGCCGCCCACACCTCGTTCGCCTTCGTAGTGTCCACTTCGAACTCGAACCGGCGCGTCATGTCCTCGGTGACGTCCGCGGCGTCCACGTAGAACTGGTCGTACCAGCGGCGCAGCTGGTAAACCGGCCCGTCTTCCTCGCACAGCAGCGGATTGTCGATCTTGGTCTTGTTCTTCCAGATCTCCACGTCCTGCAGGAATCCGACGCCGATGCCCTTGGCGAGCTTCGCCGCGATCTTGTCCGCGTGCTCGTCGGAAATTCCGGGCATCTTCTTGACCATGATGCCCCACTGCAGGACGAACGACGTCGGCGAAACCGGGTAGTGGCAGTTGATCAGCACGTTCTCGATTTCGAAGCCCTGGAAGGAGTTCACCAGCCAGTTGATCATGTAGGAGGGGCCGAAATACGACGCCTCGGAGCGGAGCAGGTTTTCCTCGCCGCCGTAATTGGACGCCATGCCCATGTCCGGGCGGCCCTTGGTGTTGAGGTACTGGGTGGCGATGTGGCCCTCGAACACGTTCTTGAAATACGTGGGGAAGGCGTAGTGGATGTAGAAGAAGTGCGCCATGTCCACCACGTTGTCGATGATCTCGCGGCAGTTGGCGTTCTCGATGAGGATCGAGTCCCAGGTCCAGTTGCTCCACTCGTCGCTGTACGCGCCCTCGACGCGCGGGATCACGACGTTCTCCGGCGGCGGGTTGCCCTCCGGGTCGTGCCAGACGAACAGCTGCTTGTTCTCCTCCAGCACCTGCCACGCCCGGGTGCGCGCCCGCAGCGGGACCCGCTTGGCGTAGGGGATCGACTTGCACTTGCCGTTGCCGCCCCAGCGCCAGTCGTGGAACGGGCAGGCGATCTCGTCGCCCTTCACCGAACCCTGGGTCAGGTCGCCGCCCATGTGCCGGCAGTACCCGTCGAGCACGTTGAGCTTCCCGGCCGTGTCCGCGAACACGACGAGCTTCGTGCCGAACGCCTGGACCGCGTGCGGCTTGCCGTCGCGGAAGTGCTCGGCGAGCCCGAGGCAGTGCCAGCCGCGGGCGTACCGCGCCGGGGGCGCCCCGGCGTCGATCGTGCGGATCTCGGATCCATCGGTCTTCGGCGTCACTGCCTGCCTCCCGTGCCGGTCTGATCTTCGTTCGCCAGCGCCTGTGCCGCAAGGTAGCCGAACACCATCGCCGGGCCGATGGTCGCGCCCGGTCCGGCGTAGGTCCGGCCCATCACCGGCGCGCCGGTGTTGCCCGCCGCGTAGAGGCCGGGCACGACGGTGCCGTCCTCGCGCAGGACACGGGCGTTTTCGTCAATCCGCAGCCCGCCCTTGGTGCCCAGGTCGCCGGGCACCACGCGGACCGCGTAGTAGGGGGCCTTGGCGAGTTCGCCGAGGCTCGGGTTGGGGCGGTTGCGCGGGTCGCCGTAGTAGTGGTCGTAGGCGCTGAGCCCGCGCTGGAAGTCGTCGTCGACGCCCTTGCGCGCGAAGCCGTTGAACCGCGTGACGGTCTGCTCCAGCGCTTCGGCGGGCACGTCGATCTTCTCGGCGAGCCCGGCCAGCGTCGCGGACTTCGCCACGATCCCGGCCTTGTACCAGCGTCCGGGCAGCGGCTGCCGCGGGCCGAGGCCGGTGAACAGGTAGCGGTCGCGGTAGCGCTGGTCGAACACCAGCCACGTGGGGACGTGCTTGCCGGGCCCGTCGCCGTCGCCGTACATCGCGTGCACGGCCTCGACGTACGGCGCGGATTCGTTGACGAACCGCGTGCCGTCGGAGTCGACCATCAGGCAGCCGGGCCGCGAACGCTCGGCGAGCGCGAACCACGGGCCGCCGGTGAGCGGGAACGACGGGCCCCACCAGGCGTCGTCCATCAGGTCGGTCGCCGCGCCGAGCTTGAGCCCGGCGTTGATGCCGTCGCCGGTGTTCGCCTCCGCGCCGACGGTCCATTCGGTGCCGATCGGCGCGCGCTGGTACTTGGTGCGCATCTCTTCGTTGTGCTCGAAGCCGCCGCAGGCCAGCACCACGCCGCGGCGCGCGCGGAACAGCGTCTCTTCGCCGTCGCGACGCGCCACGATGCCGGTGACGACGTCGTTTTCCACCTGCAGATCGACCAGCGGAGTGTCCAGCAGAACCTCGACGCCGGCGTCCCGCAGCCCCTTCCGCAGCCCGGCCGCAAGCGCTTGCCCCATGGACAGCGGCTGCTGTCCGCGGACCCGGCCGATCAGCCATTTCATCCCGAGCGACAGCATCCGGGCGAACCCGCGCGGATGCCGGGCGATCAGGCTCAGCCAGCGATAGTCCGACTGGGTGATCGGCACGCCGAGCGGCGGCGCGCTGTACGGCGGTTCGAGCTGCGCGAGATCCGCGCCGAGCAGCTTGCCGTCGAGTGCCTTCGGCTCCACGGAACGGCCGCCGGGACGTCCGCCGGGCGCTTCGGGGTGGTAGTCGCTGTAGCCCGGCACCCACTGGAACTCCAGCGGCGTGTTCCGGGTGACGAACTCCAGCACCTCGGGACCGTGGTCGAGGAAGGTCGTGCGCAACCGCTCCGGCACGACGTCGCCGACGATCGACTCCAGGTACTGCCTCGCGCGTTCGGGTGGTTCTTCGATGCCCGCGGCCCGCAGCGCGTGGTTGCCGGGCAGCCAGACGCCCCCGCCGGAGCGGGCGGTCGAGCCGCCGAAGCAGGCTGCCTTTTCCAGCACCACCACGGAAAGCCCGCGATGGGCGGCGGCGAGCGCGGCGGTCATCCCGGCGGCGCCGCTGCCGGCCACCACCACGTCGTACTCGTCCGACATGCCACCTCACATGCAACGTGTTATCGGCTAAAGCTGGCCTGCTCGGGGCCACTTCCGTCACCATAGACGAGAACGTGTTCCAGTTCTAGGGTGGCGGACTATGGACGAGCTTGGCGCGGACGTCGTGATCATCGGAGCCGGCGCGGCCGGCGTGTGCGCGGCCATCGAAGCGGCCGACGCGGGCGCCGAGGTGCTGCTGGTCGACCGGTTCTCCGGCGGCGGGGCCAGTCGCGTGAGCGGCGGCGTGGTCTACGCCGGGGGAGGGACGCCGCAGCAGCGCGCCGCGGGTGTCGACGACAGCGTGGACGCGATGTACGCGTACCTGCGGATGGAAACCGGCGACGTCGTGTCGGAGCGGACGCTGCGGCGGTTCTGTGAGGAAAGCGTCGACATGGTGGCGTGGCTGGAGCGGCAAGGCGTGCCGTTCGAGGGCAGCATGTGCGACTACAAGACGTCGTATCCCAGCAACAAGCACTACCTGTACTACTCCGGCAGCGAACTGTCCGGCGGCTTCCGCGACGTGGCGAAACCCGCGCCGCGCGGACACCGGGTCAAGGGGCCGGGCACGTCCGGGAAGCTGCTGATGAAGCAGTTGCTGGCGGCGGCTCGCGGGCGCGGAGTAAAGGTGCTGCCGCAGACGCAGGCGATGAACCTGATCACAGATGACTCCGGCACGGTCACCGGAGTGCTCACGCACAGTCTGCGAGACGCGCCTTCGTGGGTGCGGGCACGGCATGCGCGGCTCGCGGATTGGGCGGCGAAGCCGGGGATTTACGTGCCCCCGCTGCGCCGGTCGTTGCATCAGCGGGTGGAACGGATGGAGCGCAAGCACGCCCGTGAGCTGCGGATTAGTGCGCGGCGAGGCGTGGTGCTGGCGGCGGGTGGGTTCATCGTGAACCGGGCGATGGTGCGCGAGCACGCGCCCGCGTATCGCGGCGGCCTGGATCTCGGGACTTCCGCCGACGATGGTTCCGGCATCCGGATGGGCGTGGAAGTCGGTGGCCGCACGGCGGAGCTGGACCGGGTGTCGGCATGGCGGTTTCTGACGCCGCCGTCGGCGTTTCTCGGCGGGCTGCTGGTGGGCGCGGACGGCCGGCGGATCATCGACGAGTCCCGATACGGCGCGGCGATCGGCGAGCGGATGATCGCCGAGCACGGCGGACGCGGCTGGCTGCTGGTCGACGAGCCGATCGTCGCCGAAGCCCGGCGGGACGGGCGAAAACAAGGCCAATGGTTCGCGACGTTGCAGCTGCGCTATCTGCTGGGCAAGGGCCGGGTGACCGCCGGGACGATCGAGGAGGCGGCCGCGCGCGCCGGGGTTGATCCGGCTGGGCTCGCCGCGACTTATGCCGAGTACCAGCGCGGTCCGGACCCGGCAGGCAAGCCGGCGGACTTCGCGCGGCCGCTGGACACGCCGCCGTACTCGCTGATCGACGTGTCGGTGAAGCCCAACCTCGGCTACCCCTGCCCGATGCTGACGCTGGGCGGCCTGGTGGTCGACGAGGACACCGGCGCGGTGGCCGGCGTACGCGGGCTTTATGCCGCCGGACGCACTGCGGTGGGAATCTGTTCCAGGTCGTATGTGAGCGGGCTTTCGCTGGCTGACTGCGTGTTTTCCGGCCGCCGGGCAGGGTTGCACGGCGCGCACGGGGCAGACCGCGTCGACAAAAACGAGAACGTGTTCTAGTCTTGAGTGTGTCGAGCGAGAGAGGACGGCCGATGAGCGAGCTGGCTGCCGTGATCGCGGGGGTGCGCGACCTTCTTCCCGTGCTGCGGGAACGCGCACAGGAGACCGAGGACGCCCGTCGGATCCCCGCCGAATCAGTGAAAGCGCTGCAGGAGACCGGATTTTTCCGCCTGCTGCAACCGAAACCGTACGGCGGCTTGGAAGCCGACCCGGTCACCTTCTACACCGCGGTCAAGCTCATCGCGAGCGCCTGCGGGTCCACCGGCTGGGTCGCGTCGATTCTCGGCGTGCACCCGTGGCACGTCGCGTTGTTCGACGCGCAAGCCCAGGCGGACGTGTGGGGCGACGACCACGACGTGCGGATTTCTTCTTCGTACGCGCCGATGGGCAAGGCTACCGTCGTCGAGGGCGGCTACCGGCTGTCCGGGCGATGGAGCTTCTCGTCCGGAAGCGACCACTGCACGTGGGTGCTGCTGGGCGGGCCGGCGTTCGCCGACGGCAAGCCGGTGGACTTCTGCACGTATCTCGTGCCGATCTCGGACTACTCCATTGTGGACGTCTGGGACACGGTCGGGCTGCGCGGCACGGGGTCCAACGACATCGTCGTCGAGGACGTGTTCGTGCCCAAGCACCGCGCGCTGAGCTTCATGGCGACGTCGAAGTGCAAGACCCCGGGCCAGGAAGTCAACCCGGGCCCGCTGTACCGGCTGCCGTACGGCTCCGTGCACCCGAGCACCATCACCGCGCCGATCATCGGGATGGCGCAGGGCGCGTACGACGCGCATGTGGAGCACCAGGGCAAGCGGGTGCGGGCGGCCTACGCGGGCGAGCAGTCCAAAGAGGACCCGTTCTCGAAGGTGCGGATCGCGGAAGCGAGCAGCGAGATCGACGCGGCCTGGCTGCAGCTGACGCACAACATCGACGAGCTGTACCAGCTGGCCTGCAAGGGCGAAAAGCTGCCGTTCAGCACGCGGTTGCGGGTGCGCCGGGACCAGGTGCGCGGCACCGAGCGGGCGATCTCCGCGATCGACCGGCTTTTCGAGAACTCCGGCGGCCGCGCACTGCAGCGGGGCACGCCAATCCAGCGCTTCTGGCGCGACGCGCACGCTGGCCGGGTGCACGCGGCGAACGACGCGGAGCGCGCGTACGTCATGTTCGGCACCGGCGAATTCGGTTTGCCCGTCGAGAATGCGATGGTCTGATGGCACCCGAAGGTTCCTATGTAGACACTGCGGGCGGTATTCGCCTGCACTACCACGAATCCGGCGCGGAAAACGCCGAGACGGTGCTGTTGCTGCACGGCGGCGGCCCCGGTGCCTCGGCGTGGAGCAACTTCGGCCGCAACCTGCCGGTGTTCGGAAAGTCTTACCGCACACTGGCGATCGACCAGCCGGGCTTCGGCCGGTCCGACAAGCCGACTGACCACCCGCAGTACTTCCGGCACAGCTCGGACGCGGTCGTCGGCCTGATGGACCAGCTCGGCATCGAAAAAGCGCACCTCGTCGGCAACTCGCTCGGTGCGGGAGCGGCGGTCCGGCTCGCGCTGAACCATCCCGGACGCGCGGGGCGGCTGGTGCTGATGGGCGCGGGCGGGTTGAGCGTCAACCTGTTCGCCCCGGACCCCACCGAAGGCGTGCGGCTGCTGTCCCGGTTCGCCGGGGATCCGACCCGGGAGCGGATGGAAGCGTTCCTCCGGATCATGGTGCACGACCAGGCTTTGGTGACCGACGAGCTGATCGACGAACGCTTCGAGATCGCTCGTTCGCCGGAGTCGCTCGCCGCGATGCGGGCGATGGGCAAGTCGTTCAGCCTGCCGGATTCCTTCGAGGAAGGCATGCTGTGGCGCGAGGCTTATCGCCTGCGCCAACGGGTCTTGCTCGTCTGGGGCCGGGAGGACCGGGTCAACCCGCTCGACGGCGCTTTGCTTGCGCTGAAGACGATTCCACGTGCGCAACTGCACGTGTTTGGCGGCTGCGGCCACTGGGCGCAGCTGGAGAAGTTCGACGAGTTCAACCGACTCGCCCTCGACTTCCTCGGGAGTTCGTGATGGCTATCCGTTCGCTGGGATATCTGCGCATCGAGGCCACGGACATGGACGCCTGGCGCGTCTACGGGCTGAAGGTGCTCGGCATGGTGGAGGGTTCGGGCACCGACCCGAACGCGCTGTACCTGCGCATGGACGATTTCCCGGCGCGATTGGTGATCGTGCCGGGGGAGAAGGACCGCTTGGCGGTCGCGGGCTGGGAGGCGGCCAACGCCGCGGAACTGGACGAGGTCCGCACCCGGCTCGACGCGGCTTCGGTGCCGTACAAGGAAGGCACGCCCGACGAGCTGGCCGACCGCCGCGTGGCGGAGATGATCAGCTTCACCGATCCGTCCGGCAACACGCTGGAGGTGTTCCACGGGGTCGCGCTGCAGCACCGGCGGGTGGTGAGCCCGTACGGGCACCGCTTTGTCACCGGCGAGCAGGGCCTCGGCCACGTGGTTTTGTCGACCCACGACGACGAGGCCGCGCTGCGGTTCTACCGGGACGTGCTGGGCTTCCGGCTCCGCGACTCGATGCGCCTGCCGCCGCAGATGGTGGGCCGCCCGGCCGACGGCGACCCGGCGTGGCTGCGGTTCTTCGGCTGCAACCCGCGCCACCACAGCCTGGCGTTCCTGCCGATGCCGACGCCGAGCGGGATCGTGCACCTGATGGTGGAGGTCGAGGAGACCGACGACGTCGGGTTGTGCCTGGACCGCGCGAAACGCAAGAACGTCCCGATGTCCGCGACGCTCGGCCGGCACGTGAACGACCTGATGCTGTCGTTCTACATGAAGACCCCCGGCGGCTTCGACGTCGAGTTCGGCTGCGAGGGCCGGCAAGTCGAGGACGAGGACTGGATCGCCCGCGAGAGCACCGCGGTTTCGTTGTGGGGCCACGATTTCTCGGTGGGCTCGCAATGACAGCCGCGGTTCCGGAGGCAGTGCCGGATCGGTTTCGCGAGGTGCTGGGCCACTTCTGCACCGGCGTGACCGTGGTGACCGGCTACGTCGAGGGCTCCCAGACCTTGGCCGATTACGCCAGCTCCGGCACGCCGACCGGACCGGTGGGCTTCGCCTGCCAGTCCTTCGCGGCGTTGTCGCTGGACCCGCCGCTGGTGCTGTTCTGCGTCGCCCGGACGTCGCGCACCTGGCCCGCGCTGGCCGCGGCGGGCACGTTCGCGGTGAACGTGCTCGCCGAAGACCAGCAAGCGGTCTGCGCCGAGTTCGGCCGCCGCGGCGGCGACAAGTTCTCCGGCGTGTCCTGGCAGCCCGCCCCCTCGGGCGCGCCGCTGCTGGACGGAGCCCTGACCTGGGTGGACTGCGAAGTACAGGCCGTCCACCCGGCCGGGGACCACTACGTGGTGGTCGGCCGCGTGACCGCACTGGGCGAGACGTCCGACGCCCGCCCGCTGCTGTTCCACCGGGGCCGCTACACGGTCACCGAACCGGTGCCGGACGCGCTCACCGCGCTGATGCCCTGGCCCCGCCCGGACGACTGGCTCTGACGCTTCGGGCGGGTGATCGCGTCACTTCCAGCGGAAGTGCACGAACACCCGCCCGAAGTTGTCTTTGTCCTTCTCGACGCGGTGGTAGAGCGCCTTGACGTCCTTGCGCTCCAGGAACCGCAGCACGTGCTTCTTCAGCTGCCCGGACCCCTTGCCGGGAATGATCTCCACGAGCGGCGCCTTCTTCGCGACCGCCTCGTCGATGACCGCGCGCAGCGCCCGGTCGATCTCCCCGCCGCGGTTGTAGATGTCGTGAAGATCGAGCTTGAGCTTCATTCCTCCTTCCTACCCCACGTCGCGACCTCATAGTCGACATCAACTACTCTTCTGCGTATAGTCGATCCTGACTAAGGAGCTGTGGTGAAGCGACGCGTAGTGGGGAATCCGCTCGGGCTGGCCGTGCTGGCGGGCTTGACCGAGGAGCCGATGCATCCGTACGAGATGGCGCGGCGGTTCGTGGAGTACGGCAAGGAGCGGGATTTCAAGTACACCCGCAGCTCGCTGTACATGGTGGTCGGGCAGTTGGAGAAGGCCGGGTTCATCGCGGCGCGGGAGACGCTGCGCGATTCGGCGCGCCCGGAGCGGACGGTCTACGCCATCACGCCCACCGGACGGCTCGAGCTGTTCGACTGGATGCGCGAACTCGTCGCCGAACCGGCCACCGAGTACCCGCTGTTCGGGGCGGCGTTGTCGCTGTTCATCGTGCTGCCGGCGGACGAGCTCGGCGAGTTGCTCCAGCAGCGGCTCGCCGCGCTCACCGCCATCGCCGACGACATCCGCGCGGCGATCGAAAGCGGGCGGGAGCAGGGGCTCGCCTGGTGGTTCCTGGTCGAGGAGGACTACCGGCTGACGAAAGTCGAGGCGGAGCGCGGCTTCGTCGAACGGCTCGCCCAGTCGGTCGCCGGGGAGGACTACCGGCAGGCGTGGGAAACCTATTTCAAGGGGAGAACATGAACGTATTAGTGATCGGCGGGGGCATCGCCGGCGCGACCACCGCGATGGCCTTGCAGCGAGCCGGAATCGAAGCCGCCGTCTACGAGGCTTACCCCAAGGCGGCGGACGGAGTCGGCGGCGCGCTGACGCTGTCGCCCAACGGCCGCAACGCTTTGCGCCAGATCGACGCCGACGACGCGGTGGCCGCGGCCGGCCTCGAGGTGCCCGGAATGGTGATGCAGAACCACAAAGGCCGCGCGGTCGGCAGATTCGACGGGCTGGCGGGCCTGCCGTCGAGCCTGCTGATGCGCCGCGACCGGCTGTACCGCGCGCTGATGGACGAAGCGCTGAGCCGGGGGATCACGGTCGAATTCGGCAAGCGCTTGAAGACGATCGAGAACAAACCGGACCAGGTGGTCGCCCATTTCGCGGACGGTTCCTCCGCGGCGGGCGACGTGCTGATCGGCGCGGACGGCATCCGGTCGGCCGTCCGGTCCACTTTGGACCCAGCGGCGGCTTCCCCGCGCTACGCCGGATTGCTCGGCCTCGGCGGCTGGATTCGCAACCCAGGCCTGCCGGTGACCGGGAACTACCAGCATTTCGCCTTCGGCAAGCGGGCGTTCTTCGGCTACTTCATCGACGCGGACGAGATTCTCTGGTTCAGCAACGTCCCCGCCGCCGACCCGGCGGAGGCGGAGACCGCTTCGCCGGAGCACTGGCTCTCTGTGCTGCGGGAACGACACTCGGACGACGTCCCGGCGCGCGACATCATCGCCCTGCTGAAGCCGGAAGACGTTGGTCAGCCTGGAGTCCTGGAAGACATCCCGACCGTGCGGACGTGGCACCGCGGCCGGGTCGTCCTGGTCGGAGACGCCGCGCATCCGACGTCGCCGAGTTCCGGGCAGGGAGCGTCGCAGGCGATCGAGAGTTCGCTCGAACTCGCTCGTGCGTTGCGGGATTCTCCCGACGTGGCAACGGCCTTCGCCCAGTACGAGGCGGCCCGGCGGGAACGGGTCGAACGGATCATCGCGCGGGCGGGGAAGATCAACAACGACAAGGGGGCGGGTCCGGTAGCGCGGATTATGCGTGACTTGCTGATGCCCGTGGTGATGAAGACGGTGATGAAGCCGGAGAAGATGTTCGGCGACCTGCATCGGCACCGGATCGAGTTCGCGCCTTCGCACGCCTCGGTCTAGCGGAGGCACACGAGCGCGGACCGGCGCGTGCGGCCGAGCAATCCCAGCGCGGCTGGGTCCTGGCGCTGGCGGACGAGGCGACCGTCCGTCAGCCCAGGGTCTGCCACCACCCGTCCACGGGCGGCGGGGCGGAGGCGTCGATCCGCTGCCCCGGCTTCGGGATCGCGAGCGGGAGGTCGTTGGCCTTGGCCTCTCGCCACACCCGGTCCGCGGGATCGGACCAGCTGTGCGTCGCGAGCGTGAACGTCGCCCAGTGCACCGGGACCAGCAGCCCGCCGCGCACGTCCAGATGCGCGGCGACGCCCTCCTCCGGCGTCATGTGGATGTCCGGCCAGTGCGGGGCATACGCGCCGACCTGGACGAGCGTCGCGTCGAACGGCCCGTACTTCGCGCCGATCTCGGCGAAACCGGCGAAATACCCGGTGTCGCCGCTGTAGTAGACGCGATGCTCCGGGCCGGCGAGCACCCACGACGCCCACAGGGTGCTGTCGTTCGCGAGGCCGCGGCCGGAGAAATGCTGCGCGGGCGTGGCGACGAACCGGATCCCGGCCACGTATGCGTCTTCGTGCCAGTCGAGTTCGATGATCCGCGCGGCCGGGACGTGCCACCGTTCGAGGTGCGCCCCGACGCCGAGCGGAACGAGGAACGGCGCGTCGGTCAGCGCGATCAACGCGCGGACGGTCGGCAGGTCCAGGTGGTCGTAGTGATCGTGGGAGATCACGATCGCGTCCAGCCTGCCCAGTTCCCGCAGCGAAACCGGGGGAGCGTGCAGCCGCCGCGGCCCGGCGAAGGCGGCGGGCGAAACCCGGTCGCCCCACACCGGATCGCACAGCACCCGGGCACCGTCGATCTCCACCAGCGTGGACGCGTGCCCGTACCAGGTGAGGAAGAGACCGTCGGCCGAGGAGATCGCGGGTGACGCGATCACCGGCACCGCACCGCCCGGCCGGCGGCGGGCCCGGTCTTCGCCGAACAGGTACTCGCGCACGAGCCCGCCGGGGGAGGAGGGCGTCGCGCGAGTGGAGGCGGCGTTGTGGAACAAGCCGTCGGCGTACTGCGGAGACCGCCGCATCCGCTCCGCACGTGCTCCGGCCGCCTTCGCGCCGAAGGCCGCCGGAGTCAGTGCTTGGAACGTCATGCCACCGAGTCTACGAAGCCTTCCTGAGAGGGGCCCCAGCTTCGTGCAGGTGCTTCAGGGTCTGCCGATACGAAGACACCAGGCCGGTCCGCAGGTACGAGATCCCGATCTCCGCGCAGTACGCCTCCACCATCGGCTGAGCCCGGCGCAGGTGCACCGACGGCATGCTCGGGAACAAGTGGTGCTCGATCTGGTGGTTGAGGCCGCCGAGCAGGACGTCGATCACCGGTCCGCCCGCGACGTTGCGCGAGGTGAGCACCTGCTTGCGCAGGAAGTCGAGATCCGTCTTGCCGGTCAGCGTCGGCATGCCCTTGTGGTTCGGGGCGAAGATCGAACCCATGTACACGCCCCACAGCCCCTGGTGAACCGCGAAAAACAGCAGCGCGAGGCCCGGCGGAAGGACGATGAACAGGGCGGCGAGGTACACCGCGATGTGGGTGAACAGCAACGCCGCTTCGAGCCCGCGACGGCGCAGGCCCGGGCGCGCGACCGCGCGGATGCCGGAGACGTGCAGGTTGAGGCCTTCGAGGGTGAGCAGCGGGAAGAACAGCAGCGCCTGGTGACGGCCGATGAATCGGGGCACGCCGCGGGCTTCGCGGGCCTGGCGCTGGGACCAGACGAGAACGTCCGGGTCGACGTCGGGGTCCAGTTCCTCGTGGTTCGGGTTGGCGTGGTGGCGGGTGTGCTTGTCCATCCACCACCCGTAGCTCATGCCGATGCCGAGGTTGCCGGCCAGCCGCCCGGCGATCTCGGCGGAACGACGGGTCTTGAACACCTGGCGGTGCGCGAGGTCGTGCGAAAGCAGGGCGATCTGCCCGAACATGAAGGCTTGGAACGCGGCCACGGCGAGCTGCCACCACGAGTCGCCGAGCAGCGCGAACGCGACCCAGCCTCCCGCGAACAGCACGGTCACGAGCGCGATTCGAGCGGTGTAGTAGCCGGGGCGGCGGTCGAGCAGACCGGCGTCGGTGATCCGGCGGCAGAGCCGGGCGAAGTCGCTTCCCGGCCGTGGGGGCGAGGGGAGGACGAGCTTGTCGGTGGTCACGGGGGGAGTATTGCGGCGCCCGGCCCCCGCGGGAAACCGGCAGGCCCGACAGCCGGTGCTGGGGTTGCCCCCACCTTCGGCCCGTGCGTGGCCCAAGCGCGCTGCTCAGACGGGGAAAACGCCGTTCAGCGGACGCACCGGAGCCCAGAAATTCATCGGGACGACACCCTCCGAACGGCCGGTCCCGTCGAGCACATGGCCCATCGGCTTCAGCGTCCGCAGCAGGACCGCCCGGTTCACCATCTCCAGCCACGGCAATTTCGCGGCCAGGCCCGCCCCCCAGGGCGCCGACGTCGTCGCGACTGCCAAGCCACGCCACGGCCAGCGGTTCGCCTCGCTGGCCAGCGCCGCGCGATCTCGCAGCGCAGCCGGATTGCTCCGTGTGCCAGCAACCCTTCCATCCTTCGGCGGCCCGTCGTCGCGCCGATTCCCAGCCGCAATGCCAACGAACGGCGGAGGCACAGCCGTCCCTCGCCGAGCGCCTCACGTTCGACCGGCGAGATCGCCCGGATCCCCAGCGACTGCCTTCGACGAACATCCGCAGCGACAGGCTCGTCCCGATCCAAACGACGCCCGCCGGCAGCGAAGCCGTTGCAGCACATCATCCCCGCAGATCGGTCCACAATGCGTCGAAAAGCCTGAGCTCGCTCTCCTCAACGCGGCAGATTCCTCATCTCCGCCCCTCCCGCCCACCGGAAACCCGCAGACCCCTCTGAACCCAACCGCAGGATCGCCCCACTGAACCCAACCGCGGGATCGCGTCGGCGTGTGGAGAGGCAGTGTGCACGGCCCCCCGGGC
>NZ_JBHZAG010000089.1:0-37023 GCF_042754125.1 Amycolatopsis sp. NPDC059235 | reverse complement strand
CGCCTTGACAAGCACCCGCCGTCCGTCGTCACAATCAGCTTCGGGGTGCCCCACGCAACCAACGTGCGCAATGTCGCCGCCAGGCGACGAGCCGAAAGAGAATCAATCCTCAGCCCGACGCCGCCGCCGAGGACTCCCCTCCGTCTTCCCGTTAGCCGCAAGCAATTCCGTCACCGACCGCCCAGACGCATGATGCCCAGTATCCGCGGCCCGCCGCCCGTGCGCCGACTCCTCAACACTCTCCTCAGCAGCAGAGGACGCCTCCCAAGCAGGAGGCTCCCCCTCCGGCCGCCGCCGACGCCCGCCGGCAGGAGCCGAAACCGAAGCAGCCTCAGCCTCCGGACGACGCCGCCGCCCTCCAGATCCGCTCCCGACCGAACTCCGAACCGACTCCGGCAACGTCGGATTAACCGCGTCCGCCCCCGGAGCCCCATGCCGCCCAGTAGGCGTGTCCTCAGCCAACGGCGACAAATCCGACCGGGAGAACTGCTCCAGCCGAGACGGCGCACGAGTCTGCGGCTCAGCCGCGGTCTCCTTCTCCACCACCGGTTTCTCCGCTTTCTTCGGGGCAGGCTCAGCATGCCGATGCGCAACCGGCTCAGCAGGCCGGGAAATCGCAGTCTGCTCAGCAGCTTCCGGCCGCTCCTCCGGCCGGGGAGCAGTCCGAGCCGCCAACCGAGGCACCGGCCGCTCTTCCTTGACCGGCGGCTCCGGCTTGCTCACCGGCGCGACAGTCCGAGTCGGCTGCGCCTCGGCAGCGGGACGACGAGCAGGCTCCGGCGCGTCATTCTGCGGCCGAGCACCCCGCGTCCCCTGGTTGAACGAACCACGAGCCCGCTCAGCCTCCCGCGGCAACGGCTCAGTCACATTCCGCTGCCCACGCTCAGCGACATCCGGCTCAAACGCTTCCGGAATGACGTGCGAACCAGACTCGCTGGCCGGACGACGCTCGGCCTCATACGGCTCCGGCGCACGATCCCCACGCGGCTTCGGCGCACCCCCACGAGGACCGGCCTCCGGCGCGGCACCGCGAGCGGGCGGCCGCTCAGCATGCGCTTCCGGCGCGCCATTGCGCGGCTCACGCGCAGCGAACGCGTCCGCCACGCTCGCCCGTCCCTCATGCGGTCCCGCGTCGCCACGGCCGCCACGCGGCACGAACGCCTCCGCCAGGCTGGCCCGCGAATCACGGCCACCGCGCGGGGCCGGGCTGTCGGATTCGACGTCGTCCTCGAACGGCTCCGGCTCAGCGGGCGGTTCCGGACGCTTCGGCTTGAGACGCGGCATCTGCTGCGTGCGCAGCTGCGTCGACCGGTCGCCATTCGGGCCGGATCCGTTCAACCCAGCGCTGATCGAGCCATTCGCGCCGGAAGTCCCATTGGCGCCATTGGTCTTCGCGGCCCCGTTGCCGCCGCTGCCGCCGCCGTTCGCCGGCGCCCGGCGACGCTCCGCGGGCGTCGCGTCGAGCACCCGGTCCATGAATTCGGTCGGCCGCTCCGGAACATCGACCACCTGCTTCTTCGGAGCGAGCAGCTGGGCCGGTTTCTTGCCATTGCCGTTCTTGGTCTCAGAACCCGCGGAAACGAGCCGCTGCTCGTCGTTCAGCGAGCGCATCCGAGTCGCCTGCGCGGTGAGCGCGACGCGTTCCAGGAGCACCTCTCCGCCGAACAGCGAATGCAGGCTTTCGCGCAGCGCAGCCACTTCGGCACGCAGCGCATCCAATTCTTCTCGTGACTGTGCCTGCGCGGCCTCGCGCGTTTCCGTCTCGAGCTCGAGTTCGTACTCTCGCCGGGCCGCGATCTCGCGTTCCAGCTCCAGTTCGTACACCGCCTGCGCCTCGGCGACCGCGTCCTCGCTGTGCGCCGCGTTCTTGCGGGCGCGAACAGCGAGGAAGGCGCCGATCAAGGCTGCCCAGAGCGCCGCGACGATCCCGAGCCGGAGGTACCGGAGGTCGTCGCTCAGCACCAAAACCACGGTGGCGCCGACGGCGAGGAGCAATCCGGCGACAAGCCACGGCCTGCCAGCGCGGCGGCCGTGCGAGTCGTCACCCACGCCAGTCATGCCTGACACCGTACCTTCCGGTGATCCGAATGAGACCTAGTCGGTACTTCGAGCGGCGCCATCGACGCGTTAACCGGTCGGGGACCGACGGTCCTCCGGCGGCGTCCGGCAGCAGTGCTCGAGCCACAAACCGGCAGCTACGAGCAGCGCCGACGACACCGCCCCGACGACAGCCGACTTGCTGTCGGAGACCGCGGCTACGAGTTCGTCACGTCGCGGGAAAACATAGCCGAACGCGGCGATCCAGCCGCCGCCCAGAAACGCCCCGGCCAGCGAAGACGCCTTCGCCAGCGCGACCGCCCGCGCGATCCCGACCGCGTCGCCGTGCACCCGGCCGGACTTGATCCGCGACCGGATCGACCACGCCAACCCGGCCTCGGCGATCGCGAGCACCGCGAAGGTCACCCCGGCGAGCAACGGCAGCTGCGGCAGATCGCCGTAAGCGGCCTGGAACAGCACGTAGACCACGGCGAGGCCGAGGACCGCGGCCACGACCAGGTCCCGGGACCGCGTGAAGTGCATGACTCCACCGTACCGAGCCCGTTCTGGCAGGCTTGACTCTCCAGCGACTGGAGACTCCACGATGCCTGACATGCCTGCCACCACGGTCTTCACGATCGGCGAACTGTCCCGGCGCACCGGGCTGCCGGTGAAGACCATCCGGTTCTACTCCGACGAGGGCCTGCTCCCGCCCACGCAGCGGACCGGAGCCGGCTACCGGCTGTACGACGCGCACGCGCTCGCCCGGCTGGAGCTGGTCCGGACGCTGCGCGAACTGGGCATCGGCCTGCCTGACGTGTCCCGCGCCCTGGCGCGGGAGACGACGGTGCGCGACCTGGCGACGAGCCACGTCGACGCGCTGGACGAGCAGATCCGGCGGTTGCGGCTGCGCCGCGCGGTATTGCGCGCGGTGCTGAAACGGGATTCCGAGCTGGAGGAAGTGAAACTGATGAATCGCATCGCCCAAATGCCGGACGAGGAACGCCGCCGTTTGGTGGACGAGTTCTGGTCCGAAATGATGGAGGGGCTCGATGTCGATCCCGAGTTCTACGCGCGAATGCAATCGGCGAAACCGGATCTTCCGGATGATCCGGCGCCAGAACAGCTGGAGGCCTGGATCGAGTTCGCCGAACTCGTGCGGGACCCCGAGTTCCGGCAGTCCATCCGCACGATGAGCGAGCGGCATTCGGCCACGCGGGAAGCGGGCGAGTACGAGCAGCCGACGAAGGCCCAGCAGGAGAACTGGGAGGCCTGGATGGCCGACGCCCGGTCCGCGCTCGACGCGGGCCACGCGCCGGACTCCCCGGCCGGCCGGGCGCTGGCGGACGCGATCGCGACCGCCTCGGCGCTGCCCGGCCAGGACCCGGCCGAGCCGGCGGTCCGTTACAAGATGGCCGACGGAATCGCTGTCGGGGCGGATCCGCGCGCCGAGCGGTACTGGCAGTTGCTCGCGACGATCAACGGCTGGCCCGCCATCCCGAGCAGGCAGGACGAGATTCAGTTCCTGCTGGCGGCGCTGCGGGCTTCGTAAGCGGTCGACCCTGGACTAGGCCAGGGTGAGGTCGGGCCGCAGGACGACGCCCGCCCGGTCGGCTTCCGGCAGCCGGGCGAGCAGGTCGGCGGCCCGGCCGTGCCCGGGGACCTCGGCGTCCGGGTCGATCTCGAGCCACGGGATCAGCACGCTCGCCCGGTCCGGGGTCCCGGGGTGCGGCAGCAGCAGCTCCGGATCGTCGGAGAGCACGCCCTGCACTGTCACTATGTCGACATCCAGCGTGCGCGGGCCCCAGCGCAGTTCGCGCACCCGGCCCGCTGCCTGTTCGGCAGCCTGCCCGGCGCGCAGCCACGCCCAGTGGTCGCGCGCCGGGTCGTCGACGATGCACAGCGCGTTCAGGAAATCCGGCTGGTCCTCGACGCCCCACGCCTTCGTTTCGTACACCCCGGACACCGCGACGAGCGCCGGGCGCACCGCGTCGACCGCACTGCGCAGATAGCCGAGCCGGTCGCCGAGATTGGAGCCCAGGGACAGGACCGCGCGGCTCACCGCTCCCGCCGGATGGTCACCGCGACGTCGTCAAAGGTCAGCGGGATCGGCGCGGACGGCTTGTGCACGGTGACCTCGACGGCGGTCAGCCGGTCGTCGCGCATGACCTCGTCGGCGATCTTCCCGGCGACGCTCTCGATCAGGTCGTACGGCTCCCCGGCGACGATCCCCGCCGCCAGCTCGGCCAGCTCGCCGTAGTGCAGCGTCTTGGTGAGGTCGTCCGACGCCGCGGCGGGCCCGAGGTCGAGCCACGCGACGATGTCGATGCCGAATTCCTGCCCGTCGCGCTTCTCGTGCTCGAAGACGCCATGTCGGCCGAACACGCGCAACCCGGTGAGCGTGATGCGGTCAGCCATCGGCCCGTCCTTGCTGCCAGGCCGCGGCCACCGCCACGGCGTCCAATGAGGCCCCCACCTCGTGCACCCGCACCCCCCAAGCGCCGGCCGCGGCGGCCAGCGCGGAAATCGACGCGGTGGCGACCTCGCGGCCGTCCGGCGGCCTCGGCACTCCGTCCTTTCCGGACAGCAGCCGGCCGAGGAAACGTTTGCGCGAAGCACCCACCAAAACCGGGAAACCCAAGTCCAGCAACGAATTCAGCCCGTGCAGCAACGCCCAGTCGTGCTCGGCGTGCTTCGCGAACCCCAGACCGGGGTCGAGCACGATCTCGCTCTCGGAAACCCCGGCCGCGATCGCCTCGTCGACCCGCTCCAGCAGCTCGCCGCGCACTTCGGCGACGACGTCGGCGTACGTGGCCAGAGCGTTCATGTCCTTGCTGTGCCCGCGCCAGTGCATCAACACCCACGGCGCTTTGGTCTCCGCCGCGACCCGTCCCATCGCCGGATCGGCAAGCCCGCCGGACACGTCGTTGATCACTTTCGCGCCGGCCGCCACCGCGGCTTCGGCGACCGCGGCCCGCGTGGTGTCGACCGACAGCACCACGCCTTCGGAAGCCAGCTGCCGGATCACCGGCAGGATGCGCGCGGCCTCGGTCTCCGCGTCGACCCGCGAGGCACCGGGCCGCGTCGACTCGCCACCGACGTCGATCAGGTCCGCGCCGCGCGCCCACATCTCGCGCGCGTGCTCCAGCGCCTGGTCGAGATCGAGGTACCGGCCGCCGTCGGAGAACGAATCCGGCGTCACGTTCAGCACGCCCATCACGGCACACCGCCCCGGCCGGGGGATCACCGGCGACCCCGGATCAGCTCGATCGCCTCGGCGCGCGACGTCGCCGACGACCGCAGCATCCCGCGCACCGCCGACGTGGTCGTGCGCGAACCCGGCTTGCGGATCCCGCGCACCGACATGCACAAATGCTCCGCCTCCACGACCACGATCACGCCGCGCGGCTCCAGCCTCCGCACGAGCGCGTCGGCGATCTGCGAGGTGAGCCGCTCCTGCACCTGCGGGCGGCGAGCGTAGAGATCGACCAGCCGGGCGAGCTTCGACAGCCCGGTGACCTTGCCCTCGCCGTTCGGGATGTAGCCGACGTGGGCTACGCCGTGGAAGCTGAGTAAATGGTGTTCACAGTTGTGCGTCAAATGCCCGCCGATCAGGAAGGTCGGATGCGGCTCGCATTTGAAGCTATACACGGTGTAAGGCTTCGCCCCACTGGCCGTCACTGGCTTCACTGACACCACTTCGACGTACTCGGACTCGATCAGATCCGTGGCGTAGTCACCCTGAGGGAAACCGTGCCGTCGCATCCAGCTGTCAGCGACGTACAAAGCCGAGGCGGGTGCTTTGCGTGGCGTGAATCGCGCCCCGATCACCGTCGCCAAGTCCTCTAGGAACGGGATATTCGCGCTGGTGGCGAAGCGTCCGGGATGCCCCTTGGCGGCGCACCCGTCGCCGTCGATATAGCCATCCAAGAAGCCGTTGAACGTCGACACGTCATTCAATACGACCATCGGGAAACGCTGCCGCTGGTGATGGGCATCGCCGCCGACGTACTGGCGCAAGAGGTCTGCCAGATACGACGACACGACCCGTACCCGGAAGCCGGGTGCCGGGCGACCGAGATAGCCAGACGGACGGCTGACCGGTTCGAGTTTCGCCTGGATCCCGAACGCGCGGTACAGACCTTCGGCGAACTTCTTTGCGAAGTCGCGGTCGTTGACGACCAGCGAGACATAACGGTCAGAGACCGTCCCATCAGAACAGACCGCACCGATCACATACCCGAAGTCGTAACCGAGGGTCGGCTTCCAGCGGTTGCGACAGAGCTTCCGCGCCGAAGTCCACTCGATGAACGTCCCTTCGACGTCCTTCGCTTCCTTCCAGCCCTCCGGAGTCGCCAGCGGATGATCTGGCGTCACGCGGAAGCTGCCCGCCGACGTAGTGACTTCGACCAGTTCACGGGTCTTGTGAGAGCTGACCTGGGTGACCGTCGTTTCTTCGACGTTGCCGCCGACAAGCGTCCAAAGCCGATCGCCCGTCTCGACCTCCATGGCCCGTTTGGCTCCAGCGACCGTGTTGACAGTCTGCCTGCTCGGCACGCATGTCGAATACATCGGGATGTCCGTGACGAGCACGAGCTCCTCGTGCGATTCGTCGAACGTCTTCGCCAGCACCTCGTCCGGATCGGTGTAGAGGCCGGCGAACATCTCCTGGTAAGCGCGAGCGACCCGGGCCGGGGTGTCCTGGAGACCGTCCCGATCCGGGTCTTCGCCGCAGGCGAGCAGCAGCTCGCGAACGGCGCGCTCCGCCCGGTCGGCATCGAAGACCGGGCGGATGCCGTCTTTACTGCTTGTCTGTTCCGTCGACGTCACGCCGATGCTGCCCCTCGTCCGGCTGCTGGCCGTTCGCGCCGTCGGCGAACCAGCCCTGCTCACGCGGACGGTCTTCGGCGGGGCGCCACGGCTGCTGGCCGCCCGGGGACGTCGCCGGGGTCCAGCCCGGAGGCGCCCCGTAGTTCGGCGGTCCGCTCTGCGCACCGCCAGGGCCACCGGGCTGGTAGCCGCCGCCTGCCGGACCGCCCGGCTGCTGCTGACCACCATACGGCTGGCCCCAGCGGCCGGTGCCGTTCGGCCCGCCGACCGGACGGCCGCCGTTGGCGGGCGGGGCGTACGGGTTCGCGTTCGGGTCCGGAGCCTGGTACGGCGGGCCGCCGGGCAGCTCGCCCGCGCCCGGGGCCGTGCCGACCGGGGTCGGCGCGGGCTGCAGAGCGGGCTTTTCCTTCTCCGGAGCAGGCGGCGGCCACGGCTCGCCGCGCTCCATCGCCAGCTCGCCCGGGGTCTTGATCGGCGGCTTGTCCGACGGCGTGCGCTCGCCGAACTCGTTGAAGACGGTGATGTGCGGGCGCTTCTCGACGGTCGCGAAGATCCGCTCGAGGTCCTTGCGCTGCAGCGTTTCCTTCTCCAGCAGCTCCATGACCAGATTGTCGAGCACGTCGCGGTAGGTGTTGAGCACGTGCCACGCCTCGGTGTGCGCGGTCTCGATGAGCTTGCGCACCTCCTCGTCGATCTCGTGCGCCACCTCGAGCGAGTAGTCGGCCTGGCGGCCCGCGGACCGGCCGAGGAACGGGTCGCCCTGCTCCTGGCCGTACTTGACCGCGCCCAGCCGAGCGCTCATGCCGTATTCGGTGACCATCGCGCGAGCGATCTTCGTCGCCTGCTCGATGTCCGAAGAAGCACCGGTGGTGGGCTCGTGGAAGACGAGCTCCTCGGCCGTGCGGCCGCCCATCGCGAAGACCAGCCTGCCGATCATTTCCGACCGGGTCATCAGCTGCTTGTCGTCCTCCGGCACCAGCAGCGCGTGCCCGCCGGTGCGGCCGCGAGGCAGGATCGTCAGCTTGTAGACCGGTTCGATGTCCGGCATCGCCCACGCGGCGAGCGCGTGCCCGCCCTCGTGATAGGCGGTGATCTTCTTCTCCTTCTCGGAGATGATCCGGCTCTTGCGCGCCGGACCGCCGACCACGCGGTCGACCGATTCCTCGAGCGCGACGTCGGTGATCACGTGCCCGTTCTCGCGGGCGGTGAGCAGCGCGGCCTCGTTCAGCACGTTGGCCAGGTCCGCGCCGGACATGCCGACGGTGCGCTTGGCCAGCCCGGTCAGGTCGGTGCCCTGCGCGATCGGCTTGCCCTTGGCGTGCACCTCGAGAATCGCCTTGCGGCCGAGCAGGTCCGGCGCGGACACCGGGATCTGCCGGTCGAACCGGCCGGGGCGCAGCAGCGCCGGGTCGAGGATGTCCGGCCGGTTGGTGGCCGCGATCAGGATGATGCCGCCGCGGGCGTCGAAGCCGTCCATCTCGACCAGCAGCTGGTTCAGCGTCTGCTCGCGCTCGTCGTGGCCGCCGCCGAGGCCGGCGCCGCGCTGGCGGCCGACCGCGTCGATCTCGTCCACGAAGATGATGCACGGCGCGTTCTGCTTCGCCTGCTCGAACAGGTCGCGAACCCGCGACGCGCCGACACCGACGAACATCTCGACGAAGTCCGAACCGGAGATCGTGTAGAACGGCACGCCCGCCTCGCCCGCGACAGCTCGCGCGAGCAGCGTCTTGCCGGTGCCGGGCGGCCCGTAGAGCAGCACGCCCTTGGGGATCTTCGCGCCGAGCGCCTGGTAGCGCGCCGGGTTCTGCAGGAAGTCCTTGATCTCGTACAGCTCTTCGACCGCTTCGTCAGCGCCCGCGACGTCGCCGAAGGTCGTCTTCGGCATGTCCTTGTTGAGCTGCTTCGCCTTCGACTTGCCGAAGTTCAGGACGCGGTTCCCGCCGCCCTGGGCGTTGTTCATCATCCACATCAGCAGGCCGAGCACCAGCGCCAGCGGGATCGCGAAGATCAGGATCTGGGTCAGCAGGCTCTGCTGGGTGACCTTGGTGGTGAACTTGACCGGCTGGCCGCCGTTCTGCGCGGCGATCAGCTTGTCGTAGATCTCGTGCGTGGCGTTCGCGGGGAACTGCGCGATGATCTGGTCAGTCTGCTGGCCGTCGACGTCGATCTTCTGCGTGAGCTGCAGTTTGAGCTGCTGCTCCTTGTCTTCGAGGCTGGCTTCCTTGATGTGGTTCTGGGCGACCTGGTTCATCGCCGTCGAAATAGGAGCCTGGGTGTAGCCACGATCGCTGTCGAAGATCGTGTTGTAGGCGAACAACGCCAGCAACCCCGCGACGATCCACAGCAGTGGGTTCCTGAGCACGCTCTTCCGGTTCATACGACTCGGCCCTTGCGGCCTCGACCCTCCCTGGTTGGGCGGCTCCTGTGATACCCGCCATCGCGATCTTGACAACCCGTGGGCGCCGCAGGGCACCCGTCCCACCAGGGTACCGTCCGGGCGGGCGGGGAAGCCTGGCGAGCCTCTCGCAGGTCAACGGCCAATCCCGCGCGAGGGTTCCCGTTCCGGGACGACACGTCACCCGGCTATCGGGTGTCGACCGCCACTGAAGCCACCATTTCACCCAGCCTGCTCCGCAGCGTCGCCGGGTCCGCCGGGGCGACGGTGACCCATTCGCGGCCGTCCGAACCCGCCCTCGACAAGCTCAAATACCGTCCGGTGGCGGTGTCGAACCAGCCGAGCACCCGGGACCGCTGCCGGTGTCCCAGCTGGGATCGGCTGTTCGCTGCGAGCTGACCTCCGCGCAGCCGCGGCTGGCCCGCGATGAGCCCGTAGGTCTCGCGCGGATCGACGGTGGCGCGCTCGCTGAGCGACTGGCGCTTCGCCCGCCGTCCGCCCTTCTCCTCGGACTGCCCGCCGCCCGCGGCGACCGGCACCCGGATCGGCTGGGTGTGCAACGCCTCGTCCAGCGGAAGAGTGACCGACGCCTCACTTCCGCGCGGGCCGCCGGGCAGCAGCTCGACGATCGTGGACACCAGCGCGTCCGGCTGGATCTCGCGCAGCCAGATGCCGTCCGCGTCCTGGATCGCGACCACGCCGGTGCGCTCGTCGCCCGCGGCGAGCAGCGCGACCGGATGCGCCTCGAACTGCGGGATGTGCAGCGCGTCGATGGAGTGCGGGGCGCGCGCGAGCAGCGTCAGCCAGTCCTCGACGTCCGGCTCGACCCGGCCCCGGGAATCGCGGATGCCGCGGGCCTTCAGCTCGGTGTCGACCCGGTGCCGCAGCGACACGCGCTCGTCCTCGGTCGCCCCGTGCGAGCGCACGCGCAGCGGGTAGGGCAGCTCGCCCAGCTCGACCGACTCCCACAGGAAGTCGAATGCCAGCGGCGAGAAGAACTCTTGGTGCATCCGGTGCTGCTCACCCTCCGGTCAACGATTTCCGGCCCAGCGTAGCGCCGGATCGGCAGTCTTCAAGCGGCTCAACGCCACATTGGGTGCGTCAGCCGCCCCAAAGTGGCGTTCGGTGCGTCCCGCGCACCCAATGTGGCGTTCGGTGCATCCTGCGCACCGAATGTGGCGTTGGTTGCGTCAGATGCACCCAATGCCACATTGGGGCGGTTTCAGCCGAGTGGGGCCGAGCCGGTCAGCGCGGGTCAGGCAGAGCGGGTCAGAGCTGGTCAGAGCGGGTCAGAACGCGCCCGCGCTGGCCTGGTCGGCCACCCCGGCGAGCATTTCGCCGAGGCGGTGCCGCAGCGTCGCCGGGTCGGCGGGGGCGATGGTGATCCAGTCGCGTCCGTCGTGGCCCTGGCTGGCTTGCGTGAAATACCGCCCGGTTTCGGTGTCGAACCAGCTCAGCACCGTCGAACGGCTGCGTCCGCCGAGCCGGTTGCGGGCGTTCGCGCCGATCTGGCCGCCGCGCAGGCGTTGCTGGGCGTGCAGCCGGGCGAGAGCCTTGCGGTCCTCGTCCACGCTCGCGCGACCGGAGGCGTCCACCTGGTTGCCACGCCGCTGCATGAAGTCCACGCCGGACGCGCCGACCAGCTGCTCCAGCGGCACGGTGATCGACTTCTCGCTGCCGCGCGGAGCGCCCGGCAGCAGCGAGATGATCGCCGTGGCCAGGCCGTCCGGCGCGCACGGGTGCAGGTGCAGCCCGCGCTGGTCCTGCACGGCGAACAGGCCGTCGCCGTTGGCGCTGCCCGCGACCGCGAGCAGCGGTTCGCCGTTCGGGTCGAGCAGCTGGACGGTGTCGAGGCTGACGTCCGGCGAGGCGAGGATGCCGAAGTAGTCCTCGACGTGCGGAGCGGGCCTGCCGCGATCGTCGGCGAGCCCCCGGTCGGCGAGCGCGCCGAGCGTGCGCGTGCGCAGCGCCGAGCGCTCGTCCATCGTCGCGCCGTGCGAACGGATCCGCAGCGGATACGGCAGCTCGCCCATCCCGGCCGACTCCCACAGGAAGTCCACCTCGATCGGCGCGAGCAGCTCCGCGTTCGGCATCGACCAACCCCCTACCCCGAGTGTTTGCGAACGCTCGCGGGCGCGTGACCACTCCGGTCACGCGCCCGCGAGCACTGCGTCAGTTGTCGTCGTCCGACCACGCGCCGATGACCGGCGGCGGGGTGGCCTCGTTGGCCCCGAACGCGTCGTCCGGGTCCGGCTCGATGAGGAACGAGGCGTGCGTGTGCTCCTCGTCCTCTTGGCCGGCGCCGTGCGCGCCCGCACCGCCCATGCCGCCGCCCATCGGGCTCATGCCGCCCTGGGACTGGCCGATGGTGCCGCCCGCCGGGACCACGCCCTGCTGCTGCGGAGCCGCCGACGCGGCGCTCTGCCCGTTCTGGTGCTCGGACGCGGCGGAGGTCTTGCCTTCCTCCTCCTTGCGCGAACCGCTGCGGTTGCCCTCGCCGAGCTTGCCGCCGGCGAGCCCGGCTCCAGCGCCGATGGCGCCGAGGCCGAGCGCGGAACCGAGGCCGCTGCCGCCCGTGCTCGCGGGGGCGGCCGGAGCGACCGGGGCCGCGCCGACGCCGGAACCGGCGCCAACGCCCGTGCCCACGCCGGCGCCGCCGGCGAGCGCGCCGCCCTCGAGACCGGAGGTGCCGTACTTGCCCGAGTCGGCCGAGACGTGCGCCGGAGCGCCGTGCCCGGCGACTCCCGCGCCGCCGGCCGCGCCGTGTGCGCCGACCGTGCCGAAGTTGGCCGGGGAACCGAGCGCGCCCGGACCGTCGGTGTGGCCGATGTTGTTGACGTTGTTGAACGAGTTGCCGTTGAAGTGCGACGCGGTCGGCTTCATGCCGAGCGAATCCGGGCCGAAGCTCGGGGTCGAGCCGTCGACCTCGCTCATCGCCTGGGTGTAGGCGTTGAAGAACGCGACCTGCTGCGCCTTGACGTCGTTCGCGGCGTCCGCCTGCGCCTTCTGGTCCGCGGCCATCGCGGCCGGGCCGCCCGCGAGCGCGGCCGTCATGGCCTGCTTCGGGTCGTAGTCGCGCGGGGCCGGCATCTTCTTGACCTCGGCGGCCGCAGCGGCCTGCCGGGCGAGCTTGTCGGCCATCGTGTGCGCGGCGTCGGAGGCCTGCGTGCCCGAGTTGGCGATCGCCACGAGCGCGCCCTGCGCACCCGCCGCACCGTGGCCGACCCAGACGTTGCCCAGTTCGCTGATCGCGGTGTACAGGTCGTCGGACGCCTGCTTCAGCTCGGTGCCGTGCTTGGTCCAGTGCTGCCCGGTCGACTCCGCGGTGCCCGGGTCGTTGTCCGTGGTCGCGCCGACGTAGAGCTGGTGGCTTTCCTGCGACTGCCAGTTCGGCGGGTTGCCGATGGCGCGGTCGCCGCCGATCTCGAAGCCGCCGGAGCTGCTGCGCGCGGAGGCGACGATGTCGTTGGCCGCCGAGTTCGAGCCCATCGCGACGGCGGAGCCGGGCGCGGGGACCGAGGACGACGTGCCGTAGCCGGAGGTGTTGTAGCCCGATCCGTCCGGGGCCGAGGTGGTGGTGTTCGGTGCCATGACTGCGTGATCCCCCTAGGACGTCAGGCCTTGTTGCGGAACGGGTCGCCGGCGGACTGGTCGATCTCGTGGTAGCGGGCCATCGCCGCGACGATGCCTTCCTCCGCCGCCTGGTACTGGCTGAGCAGGTTCTGCAGCGCGGACGAGTAGGAGTCGCCGCCGCCGTCGGCGCGCTGCACGAACTTGGTCGCCATCGCCTTGCCGACCGGGTTCGCGCCGAGCTTCGGCGGCTGCGCGAGCGTGCCCGCGCTGTTCAGGAGAGCTTCGACCGCGTCGCGCCCGGTCCGGATCTTCTTCAGCACGGTCTGCGCGGCATCCGGGTCGATTCCGACCTGGCCGTTGACAGCGGCGTTCTTGAACGCCGCGGCATCCGCCGAGCTGTTGTTGCCCATCTGCCCTCTCTCCGTTCCCCCGCGCGAGGACCAGCCCGTCGGCTGGTGTCACTCGTCCGCATGGCAATAGGTCTTCGCATAGGTTAACGCACCTGGTCGAGCCCTATGACGCGATTTCGGGCTTCCGGGTTCCGCACCCGAAAGTATTACCGTGAACCGTGCCGAACCGGACTATCCGGACGTGTAGACGTGCGGATCGAGCGTGCCGATGTAGGGCAGGTCGCGGTAGCGCTCGGCGTAGTCGAGGCCGTAGCCGACCACGAACTCGTTGGGGATGTCGAAGCCGATGTATTTGACCGGCACCTCGACCTTCACGGCTTCCGGCTTGCGCAGCAGCGAGACGACCTCGAGCGAGGCCGGGTTCCGGCTCGCCAGGTTCTTCAGCAGCCAGGACAGGGTGAGCCCGGAGTCGACGATGTCCTCGACGATCAGCACGTCGCGGCCGGCGATGTCGCGGTCGAGGTCCTTCAAGATCCGCACCACCCCCGACGACGAGGTCGACGACCCGTAGGACGACACGGCCATGAACTCCAGCTGCGTCGGCACCGGAAGCGCCCGCGCGAAGTCGGTCATGAACATGACGGCGCCCTTGAGGACGCCGACCAGGAGGAGGTCGCCCTGGCCGTTCTCCGGGTGGTCGGCGGCGATCTTCGCCGCCAGCTCCGCGATCTTGTCTTTGATCTGCTGCTCGGTGATGAGCACGGAGGCGATCTCGCCCTCGTACACGGGTCATTCCCCTCGGGTGGTGGGTTCGGGTCCGGCAAGCGAAAGCCTGCCACGCCGCCGTCGAGCCTCCAAGTTGCCTGGCAGCCACACCCCGCCCTGACCCCGCCAGCGGGCCACGAGCGCGTCGACCGAACGCAGGTGCGCGTCGGTCAGCTCGCGGACCCCGGAGTTCAGCAGCCACCTGCGGAGAACCCGTCTGCGCAGCGCAGCGGGCTCGGCCGCGAGCACGGCTACGTCGAGGTCGTCTTCGCGGGCCGCGCGCTCGTGCACGCGCGCGGCGAGTGTGTCCAACGCCTCGGTGTCTTCGCGCAGCTGTGCGGCCGTACGGGCTAAAGCTGGAGCGACTCCACCCGACAGGACGTCCTCCAGCAGCGGCAGTGCTTCCGTACGCAGCCGTACGCGGGTGAAGCGTGGATCTGCGTTGTGCGGGTCTTGCCACGGCTCTAGGCCGAGTTCTGCGCACGCCGCAACGGTTTGCGCGCGAGTGATGCCGAGCAGCGGACGGCCCCACGGCGGATCGTGCGGACGCATGCCGGCCAGCGAGCGCGGTCCGGAGCCACGGCCTAGACCGAGCAGCACCGTCTCGGCTTGGTCGTCTTGGGTGTGGCCGAGCAGCACGAGCCCTTCGCCGTTTGGCAACGCTTCGCGCAGCGCGTGGTACCTCGCAGCGCGCGCGGCTGCTTCGGGACCGCCTTTGCCCACGACGTGCACAGCGTGCACCTCGACGACGTCGATACCGACGCTCTTCACGACTGTCGCTGCTTCAGCGGCAACGGCGGCTGAATCGGCCTGAAGACCATGGTCGACGACGAGCGCCCGCGTACGGACGTCTCGGTGCCGAAGGACGTACGCCGTCGCTTCAGCGAGCGCTAAGGAGTCCGCGCCGCCCGACACCGCGACGCACACTTCGCTCGGAACAGCGACCGTCGCGAGGAAATCGCGGACCGCTGTCCGGACCGCGGCGAGCGCGCTCACCCGTGCAGTCGCCGCACCCAGGCCGCGGGGTCGGCGATCTCGGCGCGAGTCGGCAACGTGTTCGGCGAGCGCCAAACCTTGTTGAACCCGTCCATCCCGACCGCGTCGACCACGTGCCGCGTGAACTTCGCGCCTTCCTCGTACTGGCGGATCTTCGCGTCGAGGCCGAGGACCGCGCGCAGCAGACGGTCGAAAAGCCCGCCGCCCTGACGACGCGCGGTGAATCGCGCGCGAATCTGTTCGACGCTGGGCACGACCTGCGGACCGACCGCGTCCATCACGTAGTCCGCGTGGCCCTCCAGCAGCGTGGACAACGCCAGCAGCCGATCGAAAACCGAACGCTCCTTCGGCGACTGCAGCAGCTCCGCGATGCCGCCGCCCTTGCCGCGGTTGCGCAGCGCGTCGGGCAGCCTGCCGACCAACTCGGCCAGCCCGTCGGTGGAACTCTCCGCGAGCCCGGACACGAGCCGCTCGACCTCGTCGGCGAAGTAGTCACGCAGCCACGGCACCGCGGTGAACTGCAGCCGGTGCGTGCATTCGTGCAGGCAGACCCACAGCCGGAAATCGCGCGCGGGGACCTTCAGCGCGCGCTCGGCGGCCACCACGTTCGGCGCGACGAGCAGCAGTTCGCCCTTGTTCTCCTCGCCGCCGAACGGGTCGTACTGGCCGAGCACGCGGGACGCCAGGAACGCGAGCAGCAGCCCGGTCTGCACGCCCGCGCCGGACGCCAGGATCGGGCCGAGCGGGCCGCCTTGCGCCGCGGGCAGCGCGCGACCGGTGAGCACGCCGAGACCGGACGCCGCGGACCGCACCCAGCCGGGCCGGTCCACCACGGTGCCGGGCAGCAGCGGCAGGTCGAGGCCGAGGCCGGTCAGCTCGCGGACGTGCCCCTCCGCCTCGGCGGTCAGCTCCCGCAGGTCGACCACCGCGCGGTCGGCCTCGCCTCGGGCGACCTGCGGGCCGCCGCGCACCAGCAGCGCGCCGGTGGCGGCTGCCCGGTCCCAGTCGACCATGGGCCGCCGTCGGGTCTCGGTTTCCTGGCTCACCCCTCCGACGCTACCTTCCGGTCCGGAATTGTGGGCAGCTCAGCCGTGCGGGTTCAGCGAGTCGGCTCAGTGCGGGCTACTTGCACCCGCAGCCTCGCAAGGCCGTCGCCAGCACGTCGAGCGCCGCCTGCCCGGAGTTCTTCTCCGAGCCGTTGGACATGAACGCGAAGGCGAGCACGCGGTTGTCGCTGTCGAGCACATACCCGGCGAGGGTGTTGACGCCGGTGAGCGTGCCGGTCTTGGCCCGCACCCAGCCCTTGCCGCCCTGGGTTTCGCCCGAGTGGTAGCGACCGTGCAGCGTGCCTTCCGGGCTGCCCGCGACCGGAAGACCGGCCAGCAGCGGACGCAGCTTCGGCGTGTTCGGGTCCTTGCCGTCCGGACCGGCCGCCGCGGCGAGCACCTGTGCCAGCAGCCTGGCCGGCACTTTGTTCTGATTGGACAGTCCACTCGTGTCGAACAGCTGAAGCCCGTTGACGTCGAAACCGTGGTCCGCCAACACCTTCTTCACCGCGGCGGCGGCGCCGGCGAACGACGCTTCCCCGCCGGTGGCCATCGCGACCTGGCGGCCGAGCGAATCGGCGAGCACGTTGTCGGAGATCTGCAGCAGCGCGTACGCGAGATCCGGCAGCGGAGCCGACTGGACTTCGCCGAGCACCTTCGCGCCGTCCGGAGCCTTGGCGGCGCCGGCCGGGCTCGCGCCGAGCTTCTCCGCGACGAGCTGGGTGAGCGCGGTCCCCGGGTTGCCCGAGCGCATGGTCTCGTCGACCTTCGGGTTGCCGCGTCCGCCGTCGGTCATGGCCGGGACGATCGGCGCGCCGTACAGCGACGGCGCGTCGCCCGGCTCCCAGCCCGGCGCCGTGTTCGGACCGCTGAAGGCACTGGCGTCGAGCTGCACCTTCTTGATGTCGCCGCCGGCCTTCTTGGCCTGGTTGACGAGGTCGTCGACGTGCGCGGCACCCGGGTAGAGCGGCGAATCGGTGCCGACCGGCAACGCGGTCAGCGACGGGTCGCCGCCGCCGACGATGACGACCGTGCCCGGCTGCGCGCCCTGGACGATCTTGGTGGAGATCCGCTTCGTCGGCTCCATCGCGAGCAGTGCCGCGGAGACGGTGAGGATCTTCGTGGTCGACGCCGGGGTCAGCGGGGTGTTCGACGCGTGGTCCCACAGCACGGTGCCGCTGGCCGGGTCGATCACACTGCCGCTGAGCTGGGAAAGCGCTGCCGCACCGGCCGGACCGGACAGCTTCGAGGCGACCCCGTTCGCGGACGGTCCCTGTGCGGAGGTGTCCGGGCCGTGCAGCGCGAGGCTGGCGTCGGAGGGGTCGGGCTCGCTGCCCTTCGGCGCGTTCGGCGCCCACGGCAACCCAAGCCGGTTGGAAACGGCAGGCACGGCCGACGCACCACCCGCGGCGGCCAGCAGAAGCAGCACGACGAGCGCCAGGATCAACGCCTTCCGGCGCGGCTTCTTCCCCTCGGGCCGAGGCGCGTCGTCCGCGGGCGGAATCGGCCCGGCACCGGCAGGCGGCTCCGGCGGATACTGCTCCGCGGCGTCGCGCGGCGGAATCTGCTCCGGACCTGGGCGTTCGGAGAAACCTTCGGCCTGCGCGGGAATCCCGACGGTCGCCTCCGACGGCCCCTGGTTCAGGAAGCCCTCGGGCGGCCGCGGAATCCCGACGGTCGCCTCAGCCGGGAACTGACCGCCAGCCGGGTCGATCCGCATCGGCCGCACGTGACTGGCACCTGCGGGCGGGACGGTGCCCGGCTGCGGTTCGGGCAGCCCTGGGCGGACGGGGATTTCGATCTGCTGCGACCACGGCTCGGATCCTGATTCGTTCCGGCCTGCCTGCGACTCGTCTCCGGCACGGCTGGACTGACCCTGGTTGGAGCTGGCGGCCCAGTTTTCCCGGGACTCGCTCCCGGCTCGGCCAGGCTGAACCGGATTGAGCCGAGCGGCTGCGGACCCCGGGATCGGGCCGGATTCGCCCTGGAAACCAGTCCGGTCGTCCCCGCCGCGACCTGGCTGAGCACCGGCGTCGCCCCGGCCGGACTGGCCGGCGGCACCGGATTCGCCGGAGCCGGAGTCGTTGCGGAAGGCGGTCCAGCCCTCCTTGGGCGGCTCCTCTCCCTGCTCGTCCCGCGCGACGATCGGGCGGAACGCCGCCCAGCCTTGGTTGTTGTCGCCCGCTCCCGGCGTTTCGTCCCGGAACGCGGCGAACTGCCCCGGCTTGCCCGCGGGCTCGCCCGTCCCAGCAGCCTGACCCGATTGGCCCGACTGACCCGGCTGGCCGGACTGGAACGGATTCCACCCCTGCCCTTCGCTCGAAGCTCCAGAACCAGACCCGGCGGGCTCGAACAGCGAGTTCCCCGGCTTCCGCGCGGCCTGCCAAGCGGGTGAAGAATCCTGCTGACCAGGCGAAACATTCGGCTGCGCCCGCACCGTCTGCTCCGCGGCCCCCTCCGCCGACGGCCTCGGCTGCTGCTGCGAAACCTGGAAAGTCTTCTCCGCGGCCCCCTCGGCGGAATCGACCGTCGAAGACTGCGCCGTCGCCTCGGCATCCGGGCGACCAGCGTTGTCCCCCGGCCGCGGCACCCCGGCCACGAACCGGGTCGGCCCTTCCACCGGCACCCACGGCGCCTGCGGTTTCGGCTCCTCAGCGCGACCAGACGGCGTGGGCACCGACGTGCCGCTCATCCGGTCCGCGAGATTCGACCGGGGCGGTTCCGGCGGCGCGGCGGGGGCGTCCGAGGGCGCGTTGAGCCCGGGGACCTCCTCGGGCGGGACGTTCGGCCGGAACCACGATCCCGGCCCGTCTCCCGGTGTGACGTTCGGCACGGAAAGCTGCGCGGTGGCTCCCGCGTCGCGCTTGGGCAGGGGGAGGCGGGAGGTCGCCCGGTCCGCCTGGGACGAGGTGTCCTCGTCGCCCGTGGGCCACCTCGGCTGGTCGTTTTCCGGCACCCACCACTCCTTCTCACCCGCCCCCGGAGGGGCCAAGGTCACATGCCGTCTGGCCGACATCGGCGCGACCCGCCGACGGGGCGTAGTCCACACTAGTGACGTCAACGAGGTCATTAGGTTGCCGCCCACGAGCGCGTGGGACACCGAGATTCAAGAAGCAGCGAGGACGGCCGTGGAATTCGACGTCACGATCGAAATCCCCAAGGGGGAGCGCAACAAGTACGAGGTCGATCACAAGACCGGTCGGATCAAGCTCGACCGGACCCTGTTCACCGCGACCCAGTACCCGGCCGACTACGGCTTCATCGACGACACGCTCGGCCAGGACGGCGACCCGCTGGACGTGCTCGTGCTGGTCCAGGAGCCGACATTCCCCGGCTGCCTGATCCGCTGCCGCGCGATCGGCATGTTCCGGATGACCGACGAGAAGGGCCCGGACGACAAGGTCCTCGCCGTCCCGACGAACGACCCGCGCCTCGAGCACCTGCGCGACATCCACCACCTGAACGAGTTCCACAAGCTCGAGATCCAGCACTTTTTCGAGGTCTACAAGGACCTGGAGCCGGGCAAGAGCGTCGAGGGTTCGTCCTGGGTGAGCCGCGCCGAGGCCGAGTCCGAGATCGCCCGCTCGTACGAGCGCGAGAAGGACCGCCTCGCCAAGGAAGAGATCAACGGCGAAGAGCACCACTGAGCCACGCAAGAAAGGGCCGTCCACCTGCCTGGTGGACGGCCCTTTTTTACTTCCCGCTCAGCCCGCGAGGGCCAGTTCGCCCGCTTCCTGCTCGGCGCGCTGCTCCATCGCCGACTTGTCCGAGAGCGGCTTCTCCCGCAGCAGCCAGACCAGCGCGAACCCGACGGTCAGCACCGCTCCGCCGATCAGGAACACCGTGCTCATCGAGCTGGAGAACCCTTCCAGGATCGGCCGGGCGAGCACCGGGTCGAGCTTCGACAGGAACGAGGTGTCGTTCACGTCGAGGCCGCCGCCCGCCAGCTGCCGGGCGAACTCCGGGTGCTGCGCCAGCGCCGCGGTGTAGGCCGGGGAGGCCATCGCCGAGCGCACCGCCGCCGCGATCCGGTCGCCGACCGTGCTGAACAGGATCGACAGGAACACCGCGGTGCCCGCCGTGCCGCCGATCTGCCGGAAGAACGTGACCGACGAGGTCGCGACGCCGATGTCGCGGGGCGAGACGTCGTTCGTGGCGGCCAGGGTCAGCGTCTGCATGGTCGAGCCGAGGCCAAGTCCGAGCACGAACGCGATGGCCATGACCACGCCGAGCGCGGTGTCCACGCCGATCATCGAGAACGAGTACACCGCCGCGGCCATCAGGCCGAGTCCGGCGACCGCGAAGCCCTTGTACCGGCCGGTGCGGGCGATGATCCGCCCGCTGCCGAGGCTCGCGACCATGATCCCGAGGGTGAGCGGCAGCATCTGCAGCCCGGCCTGGGTCGGCGTCGCGCCCTTCACGATCTGCAGGTACAGCGGCAGCGACATCATCGCGCCGAACATCCCGATGCCCTGGATCACGGTGACCAGCGTCGACACCCGGAACACCCCGTTTCCGAACAGCCGCAGCGGCAGCAGGGCGGCGTCGCCCATCCGGCGTTCCTGCAGGATGAACAGCACCACGCCGAGCGCGCCGACCAGGTACATCGCCAGCGACGCGGGCGAACCCCAGCCCCATTCGCGGCCCTGCTCGGCGACGAGCAGCAGCGGCACGAGGCCCAGCGTCAGCGCGCCGGCTCCGAGGAAGTCGACCTTCTGGTCAACGCGGGTGTGCGGGAGGTTCAGCACCTTGCTCACCACGACCAGCGCGGCGAGCGCGATCGGGACGTTCACCATGAACACCCAGCGCCAGCCGGTGAGGCCGGCGAACGAGTCGAGTCCGGCGAAGAACCCGCCGACCACCGGGCCCGCGACGCTCGAAACGCCGAAGACGGCCATGAAGTAGCCCTGGTAGCGGCTGCGTTCCCGCGGCGAGGTGATGTCGGTGATGATCGCCAGCGCGAGCGACATCAGACCGCCGGCGCCGAGTCCCTGGAACGCGCGGAACGCGGCCAGTTCGTACATCGATCCGGCCATCGCGCTCGCCAGCGAACCGGCGAGGAACAGCGAGATCGCGGTCAGGTACATCGGCTTGCGGCCGAAGAGGTCGGACAGCTTGCCGTACAGCGGCGTGGAAAGCGTCGCGGTGATCAGGTAGGCGGTGGTGGCCCAGGCCTGCAGGCTCTGGCCGTGCAGTTCGTCGGCGATGGTCTTCATCGCCGAGGACACGATGGTCTGGTCGAGGGCCGCCAGGAACATGCCGAGCATCAGTCCGGACAGAACCGTGAGGATCTGCCGGTGTGAAAGCCGTCCGTTCGTGGTGGCGCCCCCTTCCGCGGTGGCGGTGTCGCTCATGGTGGTCTCCCTCAGTGCCGGGGTAGTTGCTTGTATCCCTCAACTACTTGCTCGCCACAACTGTTCCCGAAAAGCTTGCATTCATCAACCAAATATCGTGTGACGCTAATCTCTCGCCGGGGGATGTCGAGAACGCGAGACCGGCTCCGTCCCTGGCGCGAACGTGACGGCAACGAGCCGCCACCAGCACGGAGGAGAACCACAATGGCCAAGTACCTGCTGCTCAAGCACTACCGCGGCGCTCCGGCCTCGGTGAACAACGTCCCCATGGACCAGTGGACGCCCGAGGAGGTCACCGCCCACATCCAGTACATGCGCGACTTCGCGGACCGGCTCGTGGAGACCGGCGAGTTCGTCAGCGAGCAGGCGCTGTCGCCGGAAGGGGCGTGGGTCCGCTACGACGGCGAGGGCCGCCCGCCGGTCACCGACGGCCCGTTCGCCGAGACCAAGGACGTCATCGCGGGCTGGATGATCATCGACGTCGACAGCTACGAGCGCGCGGTCGAACTGGCCGGCGAGCTGTCCGCGGCCCCCGGCGCGGACGGCAAGCCGATCCACGAATGGCTCGAACTGCGCCCGTTCTACGGCGTGACGCCCTCGGTGACCGAATGAACGAGGAGTTGCTGCGGGAACTCGTGCCCGCGGTGATCGGCATCCTCGTCCGGCGCGGAGCGGATTTCGCGTCGGCCGAGGATGCCGTGCAGGAAGCGTTGATCCGCGCGCTGGACGCGTGGCGGGAAGATCCGCCGCGCGACCCGAAGGCGTGGCTCATCGCCGCCGCGTGGCGCCGGTTCCTCGACGCCACGCGGTCGGAATCCTCGCGCCGGGGCCGGGAAGTGGCGATCGACGCCGAGCCGCAGCCCGGTCCGGCGTCCGCAGTGGACGATTCGCTCCAGCTGTATTTCCTGTGCGCGCACCCGTCTTTGACGCCGTCGTCGGCCGTCGCGCTCACCTTGCGCGCGGTCGGCGGGTTGACCACGAAACAGATCGCGCAGGCGTATCTGGTGCCGGAAACGACTATGGCGCAACGGATCAGCCGGGCCAAGAAGACGGTGTCCGGCGTTCGATTCGACGCGCCCGGCGATGTCGCGACCGTGCTGCGCGTGCTGTATCTGGTGTTCAACGAGGGCTACTCCGGCGAACTCGACCTCGCCGCCGAAGCCATCCGGCTGACCCGGCAGCTGGCGGCGGGTTTCGATCATCCGGAAGTGGCCGGTCTGCTCGCGTTGATGCTGCTGCACCACGCGCGGCGGGCCGCGCGGACGAAGCCGGACGGCAGCCTCGTGCCGCTCGCCAAGCAAGATCGCGGCGCTTGGGACACCCGGCTGATCGCCGAGGGCGTCGACATCCTGCAGGCGGCGCTGGCCCGTGACCAGCTCGGCGAATACCAGGCCCAAGCCGCCATCGCCGCGCTGCACGCCGACGCTCTCGCGGCGGAGGAAACCGACTGGGTGCAGATCGTCGAGTGGTACGACGAGCTTCTCGCCCTGACCGACAGCCCGATCGTCCGGCTGAACCGGGCGGTGGCGGTCGGCGAGGCGGACGGGCCTCGCGCCGGGTTGAAAGCTCTCGCCGAATTGGACGACAAGCTGCCGCGGTACCTCGCGGTGGCGGCCTACCTGCACGAACGCGACGGAGACCTGGCGACGGCGGCGCGGCTGTACAGCGAAGCGGCGGGGAAGGCGCCGAACCGAGCGGAGAGCGAGCACTTGATCAGGCAGGCGGCCCGGCTTAACAACTCGTGAGTGGCGATCACGGTGAGAACCGCGATCGCCACTCACGACGTCAGTCGGCGTAGCCCGGGATCGGGAACGGCTGCAGGAACTCGCGGATCTCCGCCGCGATCGCGTCCAGCGCGCCGTCCTGCTGCGCCGCCGCGGCGGTCACCGTCCGGTCGATCCAGTCCGCGACCTGCACCTGGTGCTCGGGCTTGAGCCCGCGCGTGGTGATCGCCGACGTGCCCAGCCGGATGCCGGACGGGTCGAACGGCTTGCGCGGGTCGAACGGCACGGTGTTGTAGTTCAGCTCGATGCCCGCGCGGTCCAGGGCCTGCGCGGCGGGCTTGCCGGGCACCGCCTTGTTAGTCAGGTCGATCAAGAGCAGGTGGTTGTCCGTGCCGCCGGACACCAGGTCGTAGCCGCGCTCGACTAGCGCTTCGGCCAGTGCCTTGGCGTTCGCCACGATCGTGTGCGCGTAGTCGGAGAACGACGGCTGCTGCGCCTCCCCCAGCGCGACCGCGATGGCGGCCGTCGTGTGGTTGTGCGGGCCGCCCTGCAGGCCGGGGAAGACCGCCTTGTCGACGGCCTTGGCGTGGTCGGCGTCGGAAAGGATCATCGCGCCGCGCGGGCCGCGCAGCGTCTTGTGCGTGGTCGTGGTGATGACCTGCGCGTGGCCGACCGGCGACGGGTGCGCGCCGCCCGCGATCAGGCCGGCGATGTGCGCGATGTCGGCGACCAGCACGGCGTCGACCTCGCGGGCGATCTCCGCGAACGCCGGGAAGTCGATGGTGCGCGGGATGGCCGTGCCGCCCGCGAAGATCAGCTTCGGCCGGTGCTGGCGGGCGAGGTCGCGGACCTGGTCGAGGTCGACGCGGCCGGTTTCCTTGCGGACGCCGTAGCGGACCGGCGTGAACCACTTGCCGGTGGCGGACACGCTCCAGCCGTGCGTGAGGTGGCCGCCGTCGGGCAGCGCCATGCCGAGCACGGTGTCGCCCGGCTTGGCGAACGCCAGGTACACCGCGAGGTTGGCCGGGGAGCCGGAGTACGGCTGGACGTTCGCGTGGTCAGCGCCGAAAACCGCCTTCGCGCGCTCGATCGCCACCTGCTCGACCTGGTCGATGAACTGCTGGCCCTCGTAGTAGCGCTTGCCGGCGTAGCCCTCGGAGTACTTGTTGGTGAGCACGCTGCCGGTGGCCTCGAGCACCGCCTGCGAAACGTAGTTCTCGGACGCGATCAGGCGGATCTTGTCGTGCTGCCGCTTCGCCTCGTCCTCGACGAGACCGGCGATCCGCGGATCCGCCGCGGACAGTGCGGACAAGGCGGGCTGGTGTGTCATGGCGTACTCCGGCTCTGCAGTGGCCCTCACCCAGGCGCGCGGTGCCGGCCTCGTCGTCGCTCCCCGGTGGTGCTCCACCTCTTGAATGGCGCCAGTCGCTGCTGCGGGACGAAGTTTAGTGCACCGCGCCAGCCCGCGTCCGGTCCGCGGGAAGGGCCTCAGACCTGCTCGAGGCCGCCGCGGTGGCGTCGCGCGAGTTCCTGGTAGACCGCCGCGTTGTGCTCGACCCACACCCGCGCGGAATCGGTGAGTTCCACGAACTTCTTCGCCGGGCTGCCCATCGCGATCGTCTCCGCCGGGACCTCGGTGCCCGGCGTGACCGTCGACCCGGCGGCGACGAACGCGCGCGGTCCGATCACCGCGCGGTCGAGCACCGTGGACCCGTTGCCGATCAAGGCCTGCTCGCCGACCGTGCAGTCGTGCACGAGGCACTGGTGCCCGACGGTGACGTTGCGGCCGACCTCGGTCGTCTCGGGTCCGGAGTGGATCACCGAGTTGTCCTGGATGTTCGCCCCCTCGCGGATGATGATCGGGCCGAAGTCCGCGCGGATCACCGCGCCGTACCAAACGGAAGCGTCCTTCTCGACGGTCACGTTGCCGATCAGGGTGGCGGTGGGGGCGATCCAGGCGTCCGGGTGAACCTGCGGGCTGACGCCGTCCAAGGAGAACAAAGGCATGCCGGGAGCCTAAGCGGCGTCAGCGGTATCCGGCGAAGCAGAGCGCCTCGATGTCGCCGCGCAGGCTCGCGGACGACCGCGGCCGGACGCGTTGCTGCACCACCGCGCCGAGCAAGTAGCTCAGCAGCGAGCGGGCGCGGGCGCGCGGGTCGTCGACGTCGAGCGGCGCGAGAAGTTCGACGAGCAGTTCGGTGATCGAGGTGAGCATGGCGTCGATCGCCTGCGGATGCTGCGCCCGGCCCGCGGCGATCCAGTACTCGAACCAGAGGAACGCGCCGCGCGGATGGTCGGCGAACTCGGCGAGGTAGGCCTCGGTCACCGCGAAAAGCCGTTTGCGCGGGTCGGAGTGCTTGTCCGCGACCGTGCGCAGGTCCGCGGCGAAAGTGTTGATGTGCGCGGCCATCGCCCGGTCGATGAGCACGTCGATGTCGGCGAAGTAGTAGTGGATCGCGCTCTTGGTGAGCGGCCCGGCCTCCGCGATCGCGCGTACCGTGCAGCCGCCGAGTCCTTCGCGGGCGAGGACCTTGCGAGCCGCTTCGACGATCTGTTCCTGCTTCTGCAATTGGTTGGGCGACAGCTGGGTGCTGCGGCCGGGAACGGCGCTCACGGTGATCCTCGTTACGTTTGTCAGGACGGCAGCCCTGAATCCTAGGCCAGTCGTCCCAACGTCTTCCGGCGGGTGAAAAACCGGATTGGCCACCCCGGTCCGCGCAGCGGACAATGCCCGGCATGGTGATCTCAGGGGACAAGGGGCTCAGCGAGGCGGCGCGCCGTCAGCTGGAAAAGGAAATCGCGGACCTGCGTGCGCAACGGGAGGCGCTATCGCCGCAGCCGGGCGAGCAGGAACGCACGGGGGACGCCGCCGACCAGGCGGACGTGATCGACCGCGCCGAGGCAGCGGCGCGACTGGACCGGCAGATCGCCGACGTCACCGCGAAGCTGGAGCACGGCGCGTACGACAGCTCGCTGCTTCCGGACGGCACGCGCGTTTCGCTGCGTTTTTCCGACGGTGACGAGGAAGAGTTCACCGTGGTGACCCTTCCCGGCGAGGACGCCGACGCGATCACCTCGGACAGCCCGCTCGGCATCGCGCTGTCGAAGGCGAAGGCAGGCGAGGAAATCAGCTACCGCACCCCGCGCGGGCAAGCCACCGCGACGGTGCTGAAGCTGACCCCGCCCGCCAACTGACCACAGAGGACAGACAGTGGCCGCCCCGGTTTTCCGGGGCGGCCACTGTTATTTGTCCGCGTTGGCCACCGTTTCGGCCTGATACCCGTACACGCCGTCGTTCTCGACCGCGACGTGCCAGCCGCCGCAATCCTTGTCCATCCGCTTGTGCTCGCCCGCGGGCCACCAATCCGCGCTGAGCGTCGGGGATTTCGCCTCGGCTTTTCCTGGCTTGCACAGGGACGGCAGCCCGGACGGACCTGGCTGGTAGCGCAGGATCCGTTCCGAACCGGTGGTGCGGATCAGCTCGGTGACCGACTTCGCGTCGTCGGGCACCCACGACGGAAGCCGGGCGTCCGGGTTGGCCTTGCCCTGTTTTCCGGTGTCGTAGGAAACCGCCTTCACGTGGCCGTTCGACTTCTCCTCGATCGAGGAGCCGAGGCCGCACGACGCGACCGTGGCCAGTGCCGCGATCCCGGTCGCGGCCAGTACCGCCTTGTTCCGCACGCTGTTCATGGCTTCCAGTCAACGGAGACCGGCGCGGCCTGCCCTCGTTCTTCCGGCCCAAGCTGCTGGCCAGTCGGCCGACTCCGTCCCTCAGATGAGTGAAATCGCGGGTCATTCTTCGCGGTCGAGATGAGCCCGCAGCGCGGCCAGCGGACCGTCCCAGTCCCGGGCGAGGGCGGCGAGGAACTGCTGCGCGACCCGCATCGGCGCGGAATCGAGCCGGTACCGCACCCGGCGCCGCTCACCGGGTTCCGCGACGACCAGCCCGGCGTCGGACAGCAGACCGAGATGCTTGGCGATCGCCTGCCGCGTGATCGGAAGCCGGGCCGCGAGATCCGTCGCCGTCGCCGGACCGCGCGCGGCCAGTTCGGCGAGGATCGCGCGCCGGGTCGGGTCGGCGAGCGCGGCGAAAACCTGCTCGGCGACCGCTTCGGAATCAGCCGGCATCGAGGCTGGCCGCCAGCTCGTCCAGCTCGCGCGCCCAACCCTCGGTGTGCGAGCGGTAGGTGGCGGGGTACTGGCTGTCCGGCAGCTGCGCGAACCCGGTTTCGACCACCGTGAGCCGAGTTCCGCCGTCGTGCGCCCGCAGGGTGAACTCCACGTACGTGCGGCGCGGGTCGTCGTCCGGCATCCCGTCGACCGGCCAGGTGAAGCCGAACACCGCCGGTTTCTCGACCCGTTCGACCCGGATCTCGGCGCTGCGATCGCCGATCCACGCGACCCACCCGAGACCGCCCGGGCGCAGGTCGATCTCGGCCTCGTCGCCGAACCAGGCGCTCAGGCCGTCGGCCGTGGTCAGCGCCGTCCACACCGCCGCAGGCGGGTGCGCCAGCTCGACCGTCCGCTCGATGCGGTCGGGAAACCCCATGCCGTGCTCCTTCCGGGCCGAGCCTAGGCAACCACACCCATTGACGCAACCGTACGGTTGCCATAGTGTCGCAACTGTTCAGTTGCATTACTTGGCGAAAGGACTAGCGCGATGAATTCCTTCACGACTGAGCTGACCGTCGACCGCACCCCTGAGGAGGTCTTCGCCGCGATCACCGACGTCCGCGGTTGGTTCAGCAAGACGATCACCGGCACCGCGACCGCGGTCGGCGACGCGTTTTCCTTTGTGGACAAGGGAATCCCATCGACCCGGATCCGCGTCACCGAACTCGCGCCCGGCCGCCGGGTCGCCTGGCACGTCGAAGACGCGTACGTCGCCTTCACCGACCAGCCCGACGAGTGGACCGACACCCGGATGAGCTTCGACATCACGCCGGGCCCAGACGGGACGACGCTGCGCTTCACGCATCACGGCCTCACTCCGGACCAGGCTTGCTATCGCGAGTGCTCCCGAGGTTGGACGAGCTGCGTCAACACGAGCCTGCACGCGTTGTTGACCACCGGCGTCGGCGAACCGATCCCGGAATCGGCCGCTCCCGCCAAGTGAAGCCTCAGGGGAGCTGCAGGTCGAAGGCGTCGCGCTTGGCGTGCATCTCCCACAGCGTCTCGGCGATGTCGGCCGGGTCGATCTCCGGGAACTCCGTATTGGGTGCGATAGCACCGGACAGCAGTGCGCCGTGAACGGCGCTCCCCCGGATCATGGCTCCGATCTGAAGCGTCGCCGCGTGCACGCCGTCGGGCGCGATTTCCGCCGCCAGGCTCTGGACGTAGTTGCGGGTCGCGGCCATTGCCGGGCCGATGCCGCTGAGAACAGGAGCGGGCTGGGTGGCCGAGACGCTCTGGCTGATCAAGATGCTGCCGTCGCCGCGGTCGCGCAATTCCCCCAGCACGGCCTGGACCAAGGCGATCGGGGTGAGGAAATACAGGTCGAGGAGCTGCTGCGCGGTCGCGGTGGTCAAGTCGGCAGCGGGCGTGAACCCGTTCAGATCCAACGGCGCGTACGACACCACGTCGATCCGCGCGAAGCGGTGCCGGATCGCGTCGACCAATGCCGGGATCTCCGCCGGACGCGCCAGATCCGCCGGAAACGCCGCCGCTTCGATGCCCTCCGCGCCGAGTTGATCAGCCAAGGCAGCGAGGCGTTCGCGATTGCGCGCGACGAGCGCGACCCGGAATCCCTCGCGGCCGAAGCGCCGGGCGATCGCGGGACCAAGGCCAGTGCCCGCACCAAGCAGGACCAGGGTTTTCGACACGGAACCTCCATAAGTTGATTACGGTCTCAACTTTGGCGCCAAGTTGAGACCGTTGTCAACTTTCTCGCCCGGACCTACGATGAGCCGGTGAAAACGGAGGGGAAGCCCACGCTGCGCCGAGACGCGCGGCGCAACCAGGAACGGCTTCTCACCGCGGCGGCGGAAGCCTTCCGGGAGAAGGGTTTGGCGGTGCCGCTGGAAGAGATCGCGCAGCGGGCGGGCGTCAGCGCCGGGACTCTTTACAACCGATTCGGCGGGCGAGAAGCGCTGATCGACGCGGTGATGCCCGAACTGGTCGCCGAGCGAATGAACGAGGCGATGCGCCGGGCCGAGGCGGTCGACGACCCGTGGGAATCGTTCGTCACCTACGTGACCGTGCTGTGCGAGCAGCAAGCCGACGACCCCGCGTTCCGGGACGCGATCAGCCGGCAGCTCCAGGACGCGCCTGAATTGACCGCCCGCTGCACAGCCGAACTCGCGAAGTCGGTCCGCCTGCTCGAACGCGCGCAACGGTCCGGGACGCTCCGCCCGGACGTCACATCCGACGACCTGATGCTGCTGATCTTCACGAACGCGCTGATCGTGCGCGAGACGGTCGAGTCCAATCCGAACGCGTGGCGGCGCACGCTCTCCTTCAGCCTCGCCGGACTGCGCGCCGGTTGTGGTAGCTAAGAAGCATGCGAAGATCCTTTTCCCGCAGGGGAATCCGATGAACGATGACGTTTCCCAGAATCTCGTCGTCTTCCGAATCAAAGGCTTGCCCGAACCAGTGCTGGCCAGCGCGCCCACCCAGGCCGAGGACGCTGTCGAGCAGGCGTGGGCGAGCGTCCGCCAGCAGCACAAGGTGCGCGGTTCCGCGGTTTTGGCGGTGTACAGCGAATGGCAGCCTTCCGCCGCCGACCAGAAATTCATGGCCAAGAATTTCCGGAAGGCCGAGTGCACCTACAGTTTCACCCGGCCCGCCCCCGGTGATTGGGAGCGCGCGTTCGCCGAAGCCCGCACGGTGATGGCTCAGAAAGAGGAGAGCACCGAGGAGATATTGCCGATCCTCTGGAGTGCGTCCTCACCGCGCGCCGGGCTGCTCGAAGCCCTGCCGCACCAACCGCTAGTGCCCGGCAGGCTGTCGGTCGCGCTGGCGGTGGTGTCGCGGACTCCCGAGGGCAAGATCGGGATGCAGCACATCACCCGGCACGAGCAGGAGCAGATGGGCGCACCGCTCGAGAAACTGTTCGACGTCGGGTTCGGCTCCCTGGCCCGCGGGCTGAAGTTCGAGGTCCGCAGGTCGGGCGAGGACGTGCTGGTCTCGCTCGCCAGGGAGAACCAGCTGGCGGCGTCCGCAATCGCACTGCCCGATCTGTACGCCCAGCTGTCGCCGCACCTCGGGACGGGCGACCTGATCGTCGGCCTGCCCTGCCCGGACGAGATGCACGTGGCGAGGGAGGGCTCCGGCTTGGCGGACACTGTCCGGCAGCAGGCGTTCGGTTCGCCGTACGAGACTACGGAACTGGTCCCGTCAGTCCTGCGGATCGGGCCTGGCGGGCTGGAACTGCTCGCCGAGCGGGCCGGCTAGACGCATCCCCTAACGGGTGAATTCGGCGAAAGCCAGCGTCCCCGCCCGGAAACGAGTCAGGCCCCATCCGAACTGCTTCGGATGGGGCCTGACCTGCGGAGCCGCCTGGGGGAATCGAACCCCCGACCTATTCATTACGAGTGAATCGCTCTGGCCGACTGAGCTAAGGCGGCATGCCGCTGTGCGACGGTCATCAGTGTAGCGGAGCCGTGGTGCGTCACCTTGCGGGGGCCGCGTCGTTAGGCTCCTATGACTTCGGTCTCACTCCCCGACCCGGCGATCATCTGGAGGACCCGGCACATGCAGCGAAGACTGCCCCGTGCGCTGGCGCTGCCCGCCACTGCCGCGTTGCTGCTGCTCTTGGCCGCGCCGGCTGGTGCGCAGGAGATTCCGACGACGCCGATCCCGCAGCCGAACAACCCCTCGCAGCCGCCCGCGTCCGCGCCCATCGGGCCGCAGCCGCTCGGGCACGCGGTCGGCGACGCGGGGACGGCGCTCGGCGTCCTGCGGCTGCTGCCGAACTCGGTCACCACGAGCACGATCCTTCCCGGCTTCGGCCAGACGCTGCCGAAGCAGTCCGCGCTCGAAGCGGGCATGGGCCTGTCCAGCGCGTCGGCGAACTCGGAGGCTTACCTGGCCTACGAGAAGTCGATCGCGCAGTCGTCGCCGTTCGGGCTGGCCGTCGGGGGCCAGGCTCCGCAGACGCCGGGCAGCCTCGTGCAGACCGCGCTGCCGGACAACCCGAAGGAGATCAGCGGGGGCCTGAACGCGCCGTCGAACCCGCTGCTGAACGTCGGGCTGCTCAACGGCACCGCGCACGCCCGCTGGAGCGAATCGCTCGGCCCGTGCGTGGACACGATCGCCGACGCCAGCACGTCCGTCGCGAGCCTGTCGCTGCTGAACGTCATCCCGACGCTCCCGCAGGTCCCGTTGCTCGGCAGCGGCGGGCTGAGCCTGCCGCAGGGCACTCAGCTCGCGCAGGGTTTCGACCCGAAGAGCGGGCTGCAGAGCCTCGGCGGCCTGCTGCCCGGCAGCGGACAGACGCCCGCCGCGGGAACCGGTTCGCTGCTGAGCCTGCCGAACACGCTGTCGTCGCGGTCGCAGGTCAAGCTCGTCGACATTCCTGGTTCGAAGAACAAGGCCGTGCAGTCGAGGTCCACGCTGCAGGCGGCGGACATCAACATCCTCAAGGGCACGCCGCTCGAGCTGAACCTCAAGGTGGCCAGCCAGCCGACGCTCACCGTCACGTCCACCGGCGACGCGAAGACGTCCACAGTGGACTACCAGGCACCGGTGATCACCATCGGGGCCGGCGGCAAGACGCTGTACACGCTCGACGCGGCGCACCCGACCAAGGACATCCCGATCGGCCTGCCTCTCTCGCAGCTGAGCGACCAGTTCGGCGCGCTGGACAACGTGCCGGTGGTCGGCGGCCTCGTCGCCACCGCGACGAAGGGCCTGCAGCAGCTCGGCGACACCACCGGGAAGGTGCTCGACCTCGGCGTGCTGCGGCTGAGCATCGCGAACCTCGACCAGAAGCAGTCCGAGGCGACCACGCCGTTCAAGGGCTACCAGCTGGGCGCGGCCGCACGGCTGCTCGACGTTCAGGTCCTGCCGACGCAGAAGCTGAAGGAACTGCTCCCGAAGCAGGCTGGCGACAACCTGCCGTCGTCGCTGGCGCAGCTGTCGCTTGGCGAGCAGATCGCCCGCGCGTACGCCCCGACCGGCGGCGTCGTGTGCGGTTCGACGACTCCGCCCGCCCCGCCGCAGGGCGGTGCCGCACCGGCTGGTCCGGTGAAGCACCTGGCCTACACGAACGGCGCGTACGACACGGTGCCGCTGTTCTGGACCGGCACGGCGATGCTGCTGATGGGCGTCGTCATGGTCGCGGCGTTCCCGAACCGGCGGCGTCCCGCGCTGGTGCTGAAGCGGCCGTCCGGCGGTGCTGACACTCCGTTCAAGCCGTCGCCGCATCCGCGCGACTGACTCTCGGCAGTCACGAAAACGGCCCCCTCGCTGCTGGCGAGGGGGCCGTTTTTGTCGGCGTCTGGGTCAGCCTTGGCGAAGCGTGGTGACCATGGCTTCCACCGCGATCCGCGGCTTCACGTTCAGCCCGATCGCCTCGCGGCACTCCAGCACGGCTTCCAGGCGGCGCATCGTCGACTCCGGCGACCAAGCCGCCGCGGCCGAGTTGATTTGCTCGGCGTGGTCGGGATGCGTCAGCGTCGCACCGGAGCGCGAAGTCGTCACGAGCACGTCGCGGTAGAACCCCGCCAGGTCCACCAGAGCGATGTCGAGCGTGTCGCGCTGGGTTCGCGTCGCGCGGGACTTCTGGCGCTTCTCCAGCTGCTTCACGGCGGCTTCGGCGGCACGTTTCGCTCCGGCGACGCCCTTGCCGGTGCCGTCGCCGCCCATCGCGGTGCGCAGTTCGGAGCGCTCCTGCTCGTCGCGGCCCTTGCTCGCCTCGCCCGCGTCCGCCTCCGCCGCGCTGATCAGCTGGTCAGCGCTGGTGAAAACGTCGTCCGGACGGCGCAGCCCGAGCGGGATCCGCAGCACGGTGGCGCGCCGCTGCCGGGCGGCCTCGTCGGTGGCGAGCCGGCGCGCACGGCCGACGTGGCCATTGCAGACCGCCGCGGCCCAGTTGGCGCGCTCGGGATCGACGCCGTCGCGGGAGATCAGCACCTGCGCGATCGCCTCGGCGGGAGGCGTGCGCAGCGGGACCAGCCGGCACCGCGAGCGGATGGTGACCGAGATGTCCTCCGGGTGATCCGACGGTGCGCACAGCAGGAACACGGTGCGCGCCGGCGGCTCTTCCACCGCCTTGAGCAGCGCGTTCGACGCGCCTTCGGTGAGCCGGTCGGCGTCCTCGATGATCACGACCTGCCATTCGCCGGTCGTCGGGCGACGCGCCGCCGCTTGCACGAGCGCGCGCATCTCGGCGACCGAAATGGACAGTCCTTCCGGGACGACCAAGCGCACGTCTGCGTGGGTTCCGGCCATCGTGGTGCGACAGCCGGGGCAGGCACCGCAACCGGTTCCGGTGCTGCATTGGAGGGCCGCGGCGAACGTGCGCGCGGCGACCGAACGGCCGGAGCCCGGCGGTCCGGTGAGGAGCCAGGCGTGCGTCATCGCCGCTGGCGCGACTGCTTCCCCCGCAACGATTTTGGCCGCCGCCGACGCCGCCGAAGACAGCGTTTCCATGGCGGGCTCCTGGCCGACGAGTTCCGTCCAGACGCCGATCGGAGTCGTCACCGATCCTCCACTTTGGACACTACGGGCAGCGCGTCCGCGCCGTTCTGCGCCGCTTCCGCTTCGGCTGCCTCGACGACGTCCGCCGCAGCCGCGTCCGCGGGCAGCTCGGGTTCCTCCTCCGCCGGTTCCGTGGGGGCGAGCCCGGCGAGCGAACCGACGAAGACCGACTGGACGGCGTTGCGGACCCGGCCCGCGACGTCGCCGTCGGAGCCCTCGGCGTCGACCACCACGTACCGGTCTGGGTCAGCCGCGGCCATCTCGCCGAGCAGCTTCTGCACCCACAGCTGGTCGTCCTTCAGCGACGGCTGCGGATCCTCCGCGTGTTCGGAGTCGAGAAGCACGGTGAGATCCGGGCGGAGCCGTCCGGTGGCCCAGTCGACCAGCCCCTCGAGCTCGCCGCGGTCCAGCTCGCCAGCCGCGGACAGCGACGCGAGCGGGGAGTCGACAAAGCGCTCCATGACGACCACGGACCCGGCGTCGAGCGCGGGCTGGATCTGGCGTTCCACGAGCTCGGCGCGCACGGCAGCGGCGACGAGCGCCTGCGCCCGCACGCCGGTGAGGGCGGCGTCCGAAACGAGCGTACGGAAGCGCTGTTCGCCGAGCGCCGGGTCAGCGGTGAGGACGACCGGCCGGGTGCCGGTGCCGAGCCAGCGCGCGAGGCGGGCGGCCTGCTCGGCGGTGTTGACGGCGGTGGTGCCCTCGATGGCGATCAGGAAGCCGTTGACGCGACGCGGGTTGCGGCGCAGCGCGTTGCGCAGGTCGCTGAAGATCTTCTCGGTACGCCGCTCGTCCATCTGCCGGTAGGCGATGATCCCGAGCAGCACGGCGAGCAGCCCGCCGCCGAGGATGACCGGACGGGTGCCGTCGACGATGATCGGCGTGCCGAACAGGTCGACCTGGCGCTGCCGGACCAGACCGATCAGCACCGGCGTGACCACCGTCGCGCCGAACAGCACGATCTTGAGCATCGCCTGGTAGATCGCGTTGATCCGGCCGCGGATCGCGTCCTCGACGCGGGAGCCGATGATCGTGACGCCGGTGAGGAAAGCGGTGCCGGCGCAGACGCCGACGAAGGCGACCGCAGCCACCGAGATCGACAGGTGCGGCGACAACGCGACGACGCCGAGCGCAAGCCCGGCGAGGACGATCGAGATGCCGAACAGCCGGTCGTGCGGCAGCCGGTGGGCGAGCTTCGGGGCCAGCGCCATGCCGGTGGCCAGACCGATGAAGACGGCCAGCATGAGGAGGTTGAACGCCGCGTCGCCACCGAGCAGCGAGGACGAGTACGGCTTGGCGGCGCCGATGACCGCACCGCCGGCCGCGAAGGCGCCGAAAGCACCGATCAGCAGGCCGCGGACGATCGGCGTGCTGCGGACGAACTTCAGCCCGTCGCGCATCATCGCGCCGAAGCCGAACTTCTCCTCGTCGGCCCGCTTGACCTTCTGCTGCGGCGTCGAATGGACGTCGCGCAGGGACAGCTCAGGGATGCGGGTGGCGACGATGATGCCGCTGGTCAGGTACAGCAGGCCGGTGATGACGACGACGACCTTGGCGATGTACAGGTCGACGCCCGGCCCCTGGAAGAGGTGGAACGTGGAGTTCGCGCCGAGGATCAGCGCGTTGGCGCCGGCGGCGGTGATGACGGCGAGGCCGTAGGTCATCACCATGCCGAGCTGGTTGGCGGTCTCGACCTGCTCGGGGCGGCGCAGCAGGTTGGGCACCGCCGCGTCCTTCGACGGGATCCACATGATCGAGCAGCTGCCGACCAGGAAGTTCGCGACGAACAGCCACCACGGCGCGCCGACCACGGCGATCGAGAGCAGGAACCCGCAGCGCAGCAGATCGCAGATGACCATGATCTTGCGCCGGTCGAACCGGTCCGCGAGCAGGCCGCCGAGCGGTGCGAAGAGCAGGCCGGGCAGCAGCGCGGTGACGATGACGCCGACGAACGCGTAGTTCTGCGCGGAGTAGTTGTCGAGGAGCTTGGTGCTCAGGCTGGTCAGGTTCAGCAGGTTCAGCCAGTCGGCGACACTGCACAGATACGTGACGCCCCACAGCCGACGGAATGGCTTGATCGCCAGCACTCGGCGGGCCCGGTGGATCGTGGACGTCCCGCCCGATCCGCCCGGGCCGGTGCCGGGCACCGACCGTACGCCCTCGCTGATACGCCCACCCCACTTGTCACGGCGGCGTCAGGCGACCCCTGCGGATCCCCCGACCGTGTAGTGGCCAGGGTAGTCCCGGCGCGGACGCGGGTAGGGCACGCCCCGTGATATGGGTGGCCGGAGGGCGTCAGCCAAACAGCCCCTTCACACTGCTCACCAGGCTAGCGATGAGCTCGATCGCGACAATTCCGAACACGATGAGCAACACCACGGCGAGCACCACGCCCGCCGTGCTGCTGGAGGGACGGCCGAAACTGGGCATGCTGATCGAGGGCATCCCGCGCCGGCTCTGCCGCCCGGCGAGCTCCTCCTCGATGTCGTCGTCGGCGATCTCGGTAACCCGCTTCGGCCGCGGCCGGGGCACCTTCTTCAGCAGCTGAGGAGCCTTGGTCGGCCAGGTCCGCTGCCGGGGCAGCAGCCCGAGCGGAACCAGATCCGGCCGCTCGGACGGCGGAATCGGATTCGGCGTCTTGACGACTTCTTTCTTTTTGGCTTCCTCTTTCAGCGCGGCCTCGACCATCCGCTTGACGGCCTCCGGGTCATGCTCGACCGGCTTGGCAGTCGGCAAGGGCCGCGGCGCGCGGCCGGAAGCCATCTCGAACCCGGACAACGGATCGGAGAACCGCTCGCCTCCCGCGTCACCGGCCAACGTCCCGTCCCGGTCGGGCCCGGAGGCGGGAAAAAACGGAGTCCCGTCGCTCGTGCTCATGGTGACCACCTCACTACGGAATGTCCGCCGCGTCCAGTGTCGGCGAGAGTACCGGTCCCCGCATCCACCCAATGGCCGCAGAACCACTACTGCCCGCGCCCGCGAGGAGCACCCTCCACCCAGCCCAGTGACCGCTGATAGACGGCGGCGTGGCCGGTTTTCGGCGGAGAAGAACTGTGGCCAAGTTCAGGGCAGCCAGGCCGGACAGAGCCCGGGATCGAGCGCCCGGGCTGGGCTAGCCGCGCCGGGGGGGGGCAAGAACCTGGGTTCGGCTGATCCAGCCAGACCCGCTCACCCACACCACCCCTGGCCAACACCGCACCTCACCCAGCCGACGCCACACCTTGCCCAGCCAACCACCCCTTCGCCGACCCAACCGCGGGATCGCGTCGGCGTGTGGAGGGGCAGTGCGCACGGCCCCCAGGCCGTGCGCAC
>NZ_JBHZAG010000088.1:14253-37329 GCF_042754125.1 Amycolatopsis sp. NPDC059235 | reverse complement strand
CTCAAAGGAAACCCCGACGAGGGGGTTTCATATAAGCTCTACTGGCTTAGTTCACTAGCACACTGTTGAGTTCTCAAGCAACACACCCCGAACCAAACCCGAACCCCCGTGAGGGCGAGCCTGACCGAAGCGGTCATTCCTAGCAGTTTTTGGTGGGACACCCACTCAATCACCCTAGAGGCGAGAGCTTGGTTCGTGTCCCGGCGGCCACCCGGTTTCCCTGGCGACTTGGAGAACTTTACACGCCCTCCAGGGGCCCGAAACAGGGGGGTACCTTAACCGCGTTCCCGCAGGTCAGACCCCCTGTTTCGGGCCGGGACGGAGATCAGCCCCCGACGCGGACGCCGGCGACGTTGCGCTTGCCCTTGCGGACCACGAGCCAGCGGCCGTGGAGCGCGTCGGAAGCCGAGGGCTTCCACTCCTCGTCGGCGACCTTCGCGTTGTTCACGTACGCGCCGCCCTCCTTCACGGTCCGCCGCGCCGCGCCCTTGCTGTCCACCAGTCCCCCGGCGATCAGCAGGTCGACGATCGTCGCGTCGCCCGCGGGCTCGACCTTGCCGTTCGGGACCTCGGCCATCGCCGCGTCGAGCGTCGGCGCGTCCAGTTCGGTCAGCTCGCCGCGGCCGAACAGCGCCTGGCTCGCCGCGATGACCTGGCGCGTCTGGTGCTCGCCGTGCACCAGGTTCGTGAACTCCTCGGCCAGCTTCTTCTGCGCGGCACGCAGGTGCGGACGCTCCTCGGTGTCCTTGGCCAGCGCCTCGATCTCCTCCTGGTCGAGGAAGGTGAACAGGCGCAGGTAGCGGAGCACGTCAGCGTCGCCGACGTTCACGAAGTACTGGTACCAGGCATACGGCGAGGTCAGCTCCGGATCGAGCCACACGTTGCCGCCGCCGGTGGACTTGCCGAACTTGCGTCCCTCGGCGTCGGTGACCAGCGGCGCGGTCAGCGCGTGCGCGGTGCCGCCTTCGACGCGGCGGATCAGGTCCACACCGCCGACGAGGTTGCCCCACTGGTCCGAGCCGCCGACCTGCAGCTTGCAGCCGTGCTTGCGGTACAGCTCCAGGTAGTCCTGGGACTGCAGCAGCAGGTAGCTGAACTCGGTGTAGGACATGCCGTCGCCCTCGAGCCGGCGCTTGACCGTCTCCCGGTTCAGCATCACGTTCACCGAAAAGTGCTTGCCGACGTCCCGCAGGAATTCCAGCGTGTTCTGCTTCGAGGTCCAGTCGAGGTTGTTCTCCACGACCGCGCCGGTCGGCGAATCGTCGAAGTCCACGAACCGCTCCAGCTGCCCGCGGATCCGCCCGGCCCAGTCCGCGACGACGTCCAGGGTGTTCAGCGTGCGCTCCCCGTTGTCGCGGGGGTCGCCGATCATCCCGGTGGCGCCGCCGGCCAGCACGATCGGCTGGTGCCCGGCGCGCTGGAACCGCTTGAGCATCAGCAGCGGGACGAGGTTGCCGGCGTGCAGGCTGGGCGCGGTCGGATCGAAGCCGCAATAGAGCGTGAGCGGGCCGCGGTCGAGTTCTCGGCGCAGGGCGTCGATGTCGGTGGATTGCGCGATCAGGCCGCGCCAGGACAACTCGTCAAGGATGTGCTCACTCACACCTGTAGATGATCCCCCACCAGGTCAAACGACTATCCCGCGGGTCGCACCTGGCGGCGTTTCCCGCCGCGGCGGTAGGTCGAGACCGCTGGTGAGCCGTCGACCCAGAACCGCCACGGCGTCTCCATCGCCATCGCGACGCCGACGCGCGGGCCGGTGCGCACGTTCTCCGCGGGCACGCGCTCGCCGACGAGCAGCCGCACCGGCGATTCGGGGTCGGTGAGGTCGACGCCGTTCTGTTCCTTGGCGAGGCCCAGCACGGACGTCAGGATCGCCGGGCCCTTGGCGAGTTCGCCGTTGCCGCGCGCGTTCGGCCGCCGCTTCCGCACGATGTCCGCGCCCTCGACGACCTCGCCCGCGCGAAGCAGCACCGCGCCCGGCTGTCCGTCCTCGGTGCCGACGACGTTCGCGCAGAAGTGCATGCCGTAGACGAAGTACACGTAGAGGTGACCGGCCGGGCCCCACATCACTGCGTTGCGCGGGGTTTTCCCGCGGTAGCAATGCGAAGCGGGATCGTCGAGCCCGCGATAGGCCTCGACCTCGACGAGCCGCACCCCGACCCGGCCTTCGGGCGCGTCGGCCTCGAGGACGGCACCGAGCAGCAGCCGAGCCAGGTCGACCGGGTCCAGTGCCAGTTCTTCGCGCCGGAACAACCGGTCCACACGCACTCCCCTCGTCAGGCTGCCAGCCTAACCAGCAGCCTGACGACAGATCACTTCAGCCACTGCCGATGCGCAGCCACCCGCTCGACCAGGCGCTCCCGTTGCTCGGCAACGCGATCCGGCGCGGTGCCGCCGCGCGCGTCCCGCGAACGCACCGAGCCTTCGACGGTGAGGACTTCGCGCACCGCCGGGGTGAGCGCCGGGTTGATGGCCTGGAACTCCTTGTCGGTCAGCTCGTCGAGGCCGGCCCCGCGCGCCTCCGCGACCCGCACGCTCTCCCCCGCCGCCTCGTGCGCGACGCGGAACGGCACGCCCTGGCGCACCAGCCATTCGGCGATGTCGGTGGCCAGCGTGAACCCGGCGGGAGCCAGTTCGGCGAGCCGGTCGGTGTGGAAGGTGAGCGTGCCGAGCATTCCCGCGATCGCCGGGAAGAGCAGTTCCAGCTGTTCGACGGAGTCGAAGACCGGTTCCTTGTCCTCCTGCAGGTCGCGGTTGTACGCGAGCGGCTGCGCCTTGAGCGTGGCGAGCAGGCCGGTGAGGTTGCCGATCAGCCGTCCCGCCTTGCCGCGGGTCAGCTCCGCGACGTCCGGGTTCTTCTTCTGCGGCATGATCGAGCTGCCGGTGGCCCACGCGTCGTCCAGCGTGACGTAGCCGAATTCGGCGGTGTTCCAGATGATCACTTCTTCGGCGATCCGCGACAGGTTCACCGAAAGCATCGCGACGGCGAACGCGAACTCGGCTACGAAATCGCGCGAGGCGGTGCCGTCGATCGAGTTCTCCACGCTGGTGTCGAAGCCCAGCTCGGCGGCCACCGCTTCCGGATCGAGGCCGAGAGACGAACCGGCGAGCGCGCCCGAGCCGTACGGCGATTCCGCGGTGCGCGCGTCCCAGTCGCGCAGGCGGGAGACGTCGCGCAGCAACGACTGGCCGTGGGCCATCAGGTGATGCGCGAGGAGAACCGGCTGCGCGTGCTGCAGGTGGGTGCGGCCGGGCAGGATCGCGTCCGGGTGCCGGGACGCCTGCGACACCAGTGCGTCGATCACGTCGAGCGTGCCTGCGACCACCCGGCGCGCGGCGTCGCGCAGCCACATCCGGAACAGCGTCGCGACCTGGTCGTTGCGGGAACGGCCTGCCCGCAGCTTGCCGCCTAGCTCAGTGCCAGCGCGTTCGAGCAGACCGCGTTCGAGAGCGGTGTGCACGTCCTCGTCGGCGATCGTCGGGGTGAACGCGCCGGACTCGACGTCCTGCGCCAGCGTGTCGAGCGCGTCCAGCATCCCGGCCAGTTCCGCTTCGGTGAGCAGACCCGCCTTGCTCAGCACGCGGGCGTGCGCGCGCGACCCGGCGATGTCGTAGGGCGCGAGGCGCCAGTCGAAGTGGGTCGAGGCGCTCAGCGCCGCCATCGCCTCGGCCGGCCCGCTGGCGAACCGGCCGCCCCACAGCTGCACCGGCTGGTCTTTCCCGCTCACGTTCTGCCTCTCTCGTCCGGCGTCTCAGGACGCCTGGGTGCTCGGATGCTGGGTGCTCCCCAGCGGAGTCTGCCCGGTGCCCGGACGGTACCGCCGTCCGACCGGGCGAAGCCGCCTCCCGGGGAGGTCGGCGACGGTCGCGCTGCCCGCGTGCAGCACCAGCCGCACCTCGCCGGACACGCGCTCCTGCGCCCGCCGGACGAACGCGTCGAGCGGCTCGCGCAGCGGCGAGAACCACAACCCGTCGTGCACCAGCTCGGCCCATCGGCGGTCGATCCCGCGTTTGAACCTCGCCAGATCGCGGTCCAGGGTGACTGATTCCAGCTCCTGATGCGCGGCGATCAGCACCGCCGCGCCTGGCGCGTCGTAGCTGTCCGCCAGGTCGAATCGGCCGATTCCATGCGCTCCGGCCCGGTGGCCGAGCCGCTGCACGGCCTCGGCCACGCTGACCGTCTCGCCGTCGACCGCGACCGGTACGCCCTGGTCGAAGGTGACTACGACCTCGTCCGGTGCGCCGAGGTTCGCCGTCGCGTCCTCGGTGCTGCGGTAGGAAGTCGCGGCCCGGCCCCACAGAGTCCGGCTCGTCGACAGTTCCTGCCTGCCTCGGACGCCGAGTTCGACGATCTCCAGGTCTGGCGCGAGTGTCGCGATCATGCTGGACAACGTGTCGCCGCCACCGTGTGCGACGGCCGGCGCATTCCGGTCCCGCGCGGTCGCCACGAGCTTGCTCGCCAGCAGCGGCCGGGCCAGGACCAGCGGATGCCGGTCGACGATCAGCGCGTTCGCTTGCAGCGCAAGCAAACAGTAGCCGTTCGCGAATTCCTCGCGGACGTCCGCGACCACGACTTCGACGGCTCCGTCGGCCATCGCCTGCCGCCGAAGCGCGCATAGATCTACATCGCCCGCACCGAAATCCACGGCGACAGCGACCACTTCGCTTTGTCCCGCAAGGAGATTCAGCGCGGCTGAGGAGCCGTGCCCGCCCGGATAGGCGAGCACGACCCGCCGGGTCACGGCTCATCCCCTTCCGCCGAACCCTGCGCGAGCGCGGTGAAGCGTTCAGCAAGGTCTCGCCCGGTAAGCGGTTCGCGCGCGATCACCGCGACCGTGTCGTCGCCTGCGATGGACCCGACGACCTCCTCCAGGGCGGCCCGGTCTATCGCACTCGCGAGGAACTGCGCCGCGCCCGGAGGCGTGCGCAGCACCGCGAGGTTGCCGGAGAAATCCGCTGACACCAGCAGTTCCGCGAGCAACCGGGACAGCCGCGAGGTGCCGCCCTGCACGCCGCGGACGGGACTGCCGTCCTCGGGGATGACGTAGACCGGCGCGCCCGAGTCGGCGCCGCGCAGCTTGACGGCGCCGAGTTCGTCGAGGTCGCGCGACAGGGTCGCCTGCGTGACGTCGATTCCCTCGGCGGCGAGAAGCCGCGCCAGCTCCGTCTGGCTGCGGATGGCCATCGTGGACACCAGTTCGGTGATCCGCGCCTGGCGCCCGACCCGGCTGCTGGTCATCGGCCGTTCTGCCCGAACAGCCAGACCATCAGGGCTTTCTGCGCGTGCAGCCGGTTCTCCGCCTCGTCCCAGACCGCGCTGGCCGGGCCGTCGAGCACGTCGTCGGTGATCTCCCAGCCGCGGTGCGCGGGCAGGCAGTGCAGCACGATCGCCTCGTCGGCGGCGCGCTTCAGCAGCTCGGCGTTGATCTGCAGGGCGCGGAACGGGCCGACCCGGTCGAGGCCGTCGTTCTCCTGTCCCATCGACGTCCAGGTGTCGGTGACCAGCACGTCCGAACCGTCGACGGCTTCGCGCGCGTCGGTGTACACGGTGGCGCTGCCGCCGGTTTCGGCTCCGTGCTGCTTGGCGTCCAGCATCACCTGCTGGTCGGGCTGGAACCCCTCCGGCGACACGACGCGCACGTTCATCCCGGCTGTGGTTCCGCCGAGCAGCAGCGAATGCGCCATGTTGTTGGCGCCGTCGCCGAGGTAGGTGAGCGTGAGCCCGGCGAGCTTGCCCTTGCGCTCGCGGATGGTCATCAGGTCCGTGAGCACCTGGCACGGGTGGAACTCGTCGGTGAGCGCGTTGACGATCGGGATCGACGCGACCGACGCCATCGAGTCGATGCGCTTCTGCGCGAAGGTGCGCCACACGACGGCGTCGACGTAGCGGGACAGCACACGCGAGGTGTCCTCGATGGTCTCCTCGCGGCCGAGCTGCATCGAACGGCCGTCGACGATCACCGGATGCCCGCCGAGCTGGCTGATGCCGACCTCGAACGAGAACCGGGTGCGGGTGGAGTTCTTCTCGAAGATCGCGGCCACCGTCTTGCCGGCGAGCGCCTTGGTGCCGAGCGGGTCGGCCTTCAGCTGATCGGCCAGGTCGAGCAGAGCGGTCTGCTCCGCGGGGGTGACGTCATCGTCGCGCAGGAAGTGGCGGGGCATCAGTCGGATTCCTTCGTGGTGGTGGAGTCGAGCGCGCCCGGGAGGGCGGAGAGGAAGCCGTGCGCCTGCTGCTCGTCGAGCACGAGCGGCGGGGCGAGCCGGACGGTGTCCGGGGCGACCGGGTTGACGAGGTAGCCCGCGTCCTGCGCGGCCTTCGCGACGGCGGCGGACACCGGTTCCCGCAGGCCGATGCCGAGCAGCAGCCCCGCGCCGCGGACGCCGGAGACCAGCGGGTGGCCGAGCGCCTCGACACCGGCGGCGATGTCCTTGCCCAGCGCCGAAACGTGGTCGAGCAGGTCGTCCCGGACGATCGTGCGAAGCACGGCCAGCCCGGCCGCGCAGCACACCGGGTTGCCGCCGAAGGTCGTGCCGTGCTGGCCCGGCTTCAGCAGGTCTCCCGCCGCGCCGACGCCGATCACCGCGCCGAGCGGAAGCCCGCCGCCGAGGCCCTTCGCGAGCGTGATCACGTCCGGCACGATCCCGGCCTGCTGGAAGCCGAACCAGGTGCCGAGCCGTCCGATCCCGGTCTGCACCTCGTCGAGCACGAGCAGCGCCCCGGCGGCCTTGGTGATCTCGCGCGCGGCCTGCAGGTAGCCGTCCGGAGCGGGAATCACTCCAGCTTCGCCGAGCACCGGCTCCAAGAAGACAGCCGCGGTCTCGCCGTCGACAGCGGCCCGCAATGCTTCGACGTCGCCGTACGGAACGTGCGTGACGCCCGGGACCAGCGGCTCGAAAGCCTCGCGCTTCGACGGCTGCCCGGTGAGCGACAGCGCGCCCATGGTGCGGCCGTGGAACGCACCCTCGGCCGCGACGACCTTGCTGCGGCCGGTGAGCCGGGTGATCTTCAGCGCGGCCTCGTTGGCCTCCGCGCCGGAGTTGACGAACAGGACTTTGCCTTGCCCGTTCAGGCCCGCGACGTCGAGAAGAGTTTCGGCGAGCTCGACCGCGACCGGGTTCACGTACAGGTTCGACGTGTGCCCCAGCTTCGAGATCTGCTCGGTGACCGCGCGCACCACCTCGGGATGGGCGTGGCCGAGCGCGTTCACCGCGATGCCGCCGACCAGGTCGACGTACTCGGAGCCGTCCGCGTCCCACACTCGTGCGCCTTCGCCGCGCACCAGGGTCAGGCCGGGGGTGCCGTAGTTGTCCATGACCGCCGACTGCCAGTGCTGCTGACCGTCCGCATTGGACTTGAGGGTAGTCACGCGTTCTCCGTTCCGGATGCCGCTGCCTCGGGCAGCACCATGGTCCCGACGCCGCGCGAGGTGAAAACCTCGAGCAGCACCGAATGAGCGAGCCTGCCGTCGATGACGTGGGCGCCGCGCACGCCGCCGCGCACCGCGCGCACACACGCCTCCATCTTCGGGATCATGCCGCTGGCGAGGCCGGGCAGCATGCGTTCGAGACGGTCGACGGCGATCCGGTCGATCAGCGACGACCGGTCCGGCCAGTTGGCGTAAAGGCCTTCGACGTCGGTGAGCACGACGAGCTTCTCCGCGCCGAGCGCCGCGGCGAGCGCGCCCGCGGCGGTGTCGGCGTTGACGTTGTGCACCACGCCGTCGATGTCGGGGGCCACCGTGGAGACGACCGGGATGCGCCCGGCGTTCACGATGTCGAGCACCGCGTCCGGATTCACCTCGGCGACCTCGCCGACGAGGCCGATGTCCACCTGCTCACCGTCCACAGTGGCCTGTTTGCGCTCGGCGGTGAACAGCCGCGCGTCCTCGCCGGAGATGCCGACCGCGTACGGCCCGTGCGCGTTGATCAGGCCGACCAGCTCGCGGCTGACCTGCCCGACCAGCACCATGCGCACGATGTCCATGGTCTCCGGCGTGGTGACGCGCAGCCCGCCCTTGAACTCCCCCGGCACGCCGAGCCGGGACAGCATCGCGCTGATCTGCGGGCCGCCGCCGTGCACGACGACCGGGTGCAGACCGGCCAGCCGCAGGAACACCATGTCCTCGGCGAAGGCGGCCTTCAGCTGGTCGTCGATCATCGCGTTGCCGCCGTACTTGACCACGACGGTCGCGCCGTGGAACCGCTGCAGCCACGGCAGCGCTTCGATCAGCACGCCGGCTTTCTCGGCCGCGCTGGCGAGCCGTTCGTCGGCGGAGACGAGCCTTCCGGTATCGGTCATGACGAGTACGCGCTGTTCTCTTCGACGTACGCGTGCGAAAGGTCCGTGGTGTAAATCGTGGCCTCGTCCGAACCGACGCCGAGATCCACAACCACGTCGATGGCGCGCCCGGACAGGTCAGCCGCCGACCTGTCCTCGGCCGTCGTGCCGCCCGCGAACAAGGTGACGCCGTTGATCGCGATCGACACCGTCTCCGGGTCGATCCGCGCGGGCGCGCGGCCGAGCGCCATCGCGATCCGGCCCCAGTTGGGATCGGACCCGAACAACGCGGTCTTGACCAGGTTGTCCTCGGCGATGGTCCGGGCCACGACAATCGCGTCGGCCTCGGACGCGGCGCCCTTCACCGTGACGTCGACATCCTTGGTGGCGCCTTCGGAATCGGCCCGAAGCTGCAGCACGAGGTCATGGCTGACCTTGGTGAGCAGCTCGGTCAACTCGGCCTCAGTCGGCTCGACGCCACTGGCCCCCGAGGCGAGCACGAGCACCGTGTCGTTGGTCGATGTGCCGCCGTCGACGTCCAGCCGATCGAACGTGATGTGCGTGGCGGCGCGCAAGGCACGGTCGAGAGTTTCCTTGTCCGCCACGGCATCCGTGGTCAGCACGGACAGCATGGTCGCCAGGTTCGGCGCGAGCATCCCCGCGCCCTTGGCGAACCCGCCGACGCTCCACCCGGATTCGTGCTGGGCGAACGCCTGCTTCGGCTTGGAGTCAGTGGTCATGACGCCCGTCGCCGCATTCAGGGCCGCCTCCGGGCTGGTGTCCAGCGCCTTGACCGCACTGTCCACACCGGACAGAACCGCCGCCATCGGCAGCCGCTCGCCGATCAGCCCGGTGGAGCACACTGCGACCTCGATCGCCCCGGTGCCCAGCACTTCGGCGACCTTCTCGGCCGTGGCGTGAGTGTCCTGAAACCCGCCCGGCCCGGTCGCCGCGTTCGCCCCGCCGGAGTTCAAAACGACGGCCTTCAGCTTCTGCTGCTTCAGCACTTCCTGCGACCACAGCACCGGCGCGGCCTTGATCACGTTGCGGGTGAACACCCCCGCCGCGACGTCGAGCGGGCCGTCATTGACGACCAGCGTGAAGTCGAGCGCGCCGGAGGCTTTGATCCCGGCTGCCACGCCGGCGGCGCGGAAACCCTTCGGTCCGGTGACGGTCACGGTGCCACTCCCACAGTGGAAAGTCCGGTGGCCTCGGGGAAACCGAGCGCCAGGTTCATCGATTGGACGGCACCGCCAGCGGTGCCCTTGGTGAGGTTGTCGATCGAGGTGACGACGACCAGCCTGCCCGCGTCGGCGTCGATCCCGAGCTGGAGCTGGACGTTGTTCGAGCCGACCGTCGCCGCGGTCGTCGGCCAGGTCCCTTCGGGCAGGAGCTGGACGAACGGCTCTGCGCCATAAGCCTTCTCGTACACCGCGCGCACGGCGGCCTCGTCGACGTCTTGGCGGAGTTGAGCACTCGCCGTCGTGAGAATGCCGCGCGGCATCGGTGCGAGCACCGGCGTGAACGACACACTCACCGGCTTGCCAGCCGCACCGGAGAGGTTCTGCACGAACTCCGGCGTATGCCGATGCGCCCCAGCGACGCCGTACGCGCTCGCGTTGCCCATCACCTCGGACCCGAGCAAATTCGGCCGGAGACTCTTGCCCGCACCCGACGTCCCCGTCACCGACACCACCGTGACCGCGGGCTCGACCAGCCCCGCCGCCAACGCGGGCGCCAACGCCAGCGACCCGCCGGTCGGGAAGCAGCCGGGAACCGCGATCCGCTTGGTGCCCACGAGCTTCTCGCGCGCCCCAGGCAACTCGGGCATCCCGTACGGCCACTGCCCCGCGTGCTCACCGGAGTACCACCGTCGCCAATCGGCTGCGTCCGCAAGCCGGTGATCGGCCCCAAGGTCGACCACGAGCACGTCCGGCCCGAGCTGCGCCGCGATCTCGGCCGAATGTCCGTGCGGCAGAGCCAGGAACACGACGTCGTGGCCCGCGAGCGTCTCCGCGTTCGTCTCGAGCAGCACCCGCCCGGCAAGCGGCACAAGGTGCGGCTGGTGCGTGCCCAGCGTCGTCCCCGCGCTGCTCGCCGCCGTGAGAGCGCCGATCTCGACCTCGGGATGGGTCAGGAGCAGGCGCAGCAGTTCGCCGCCCGCGTACCCGCTGGCCCCGGCTACCGCGATCTTCACCGTCATACGAATGATTATGCACGAGCGTGCAAGCTCAAACAAAGAGGGTTTCCTCACCCCGGCCGGCTCAGCCTCAGGACTTCTCTCAAATTCCTCCAGTCATCGTCAGTCCGCCTGGGATCACGCAGTCCCCAGATCGCCCGGTTCCTCGAGTCGACCAGCCCCACGTCGCCCGGCCGCCCGAGTCGTCCAGCACCCGGTCACCGGCGTCCAGCCCACAGGTCACCAGCCACCCAGCCTCGCCGGACCATCCGGCGACGCGGGAGCGTTCGGCGGTACAAGGACGATCAGCGACGCAGGGCCCTTCGGTACCGCCGGGCCGTGTTCCTGAACGGGGTCATGCTGCAGGGCGGGTCGTGCAGCACCGCGGGGTCGTGCCTCAGAGCGGGTCGTGCCGCAGAGCGGATTCGTCCCGCAGAGCGGATTCGCTCAGCGATGCCGGGTCGTCCAGCCAGCCGAACCTCCCGCTGCCGACCATCCGGCCAGCGCGCAGGCCATCCGCTCGAGACCGGCTCTTTCGGATACAACTCATCCATCCGAACCGGCTTTCCCGCACACCACCTGCCCGGCCACCCGCGCCAGGCGGCCGCCCAGCGAACCGGAGCCGCACCGGTCGTTCGGCACCCAACCTGTCCGTCCGCCCCCAATCCGCCCGTCCGCCGCCCCATCCGCCAATCCGGCGCGCGGGCAACGCCACGCCGGGCCCGCCTCGGGACGCGAACCCGGCGGGCATGCGTCAGTCCGCTCCCTCCTCCGCTTCGCGGAGACTCGGCGGCGTCGGCAGATGATTCCCCGGATGCTCCGGATCGCAGCCCACCCGTGGCAAGCGCGCCCGGATCCCTCCCGGCGTCCGCGCGAAATGCCGGGCCAGCTCGGTCACCGAATCGCCCGCGAGCCAGCGGGCTTCCAAATCCGCGTCCATCTCGTCGGTCCACGGTCTGCCCTGCTGCGCCGGGCGGCTGGGCGATCTTCGCCGCGAACCGCCGCCCGCGAAGGTGCGCAGGCTCGTGTCGAGCAGCTCCGCGACGGTCGCCACGGACGCGATGTCGAGTTCGAGTCTGCCCTCGACAACGGGTTCGCCGTCCGGCCGTTCTCCGCCGACCGTGACCGTGACTCGCTCCGGCTCGCCGTCCTCGGTGCGAGTGACGACGGCGACCTGGTACTGGATATCTCCTGACCGGACCTCGGTCCGATGCTCCTGAATGATCGTCATGGCGGCGAAGGTATCGGCGACCCCCGACAATTTTCGATCACTTAACGCGATCGGGTGACTGCGGACCGAAATTGTCAGACCCCCGCCGTAGCGTCCCCGGCGACCACGAAAACGACCGAGGGGGATCGGTGGACCAGCGGAAAAGAACAGTGCCCCGGCCTGGCGGACCAGACCGGGGCACCGGGAAGAACAGCTCAGAAACGCAGCAACCCGGAAAGCAGGCTCTGCTTCTCCTCCGCCGCGGCCTTCGTCAGGGCATCGGCCTTCTGCTGCGCGCCGGTGGCGACCGGAGACGGAACCGGCTGCGGCACCGCGGCGCACTGGACATCCGAACGGTCATCACGGACGCGCTTCGGCAACGCCCCGGTGGCGAGGTAGTCGGCGACCCGGTCGTCCACGCACGAGACTCCGGAGAGCGATCCGGCGTGCGTAGTCCCGCCGGGCGCGCTGATGAGGCTCGAGCGCGGGTAGCGCTTGCGCACCTCGAGGCTGCCCGAGTACGGCGTGGCGGCGTCGAGTTCCTCGCTGATCAGCAGGGCCCCGCTCGCCTTCGACCCGTCGATGTCCACCGGCTTGCCCGCCTTCGCGGGCCAGTTCAGGCAGGTCGCGTTGTACCAGGTGTTGCTCCAGGTCTCGAACGGCGCGCGGTTCTGGGTCGCCCAGGCGTCGCGGCGCCAGCGGTCCCAGTCCTGCGGCCACTGCGTGTCGGTGCACTGCACCGCGCTGTACACCGCGTATCCGTTGTCGTCGCCGGGTGCGTTCGACTTCTCGTACAACGCCTTCAGCGCCTGCCAGTCGCCGCGGTGCACCCAGCCGTCGAACGCCTTGGCCATATCTTCCCAGCCGAACACGTAGTAACCGGCCTGCAGGAAGACGTCGAGCCACTCGTCGCCGCCGATCACGCCGCCCGCCGGGTTCCGGTCGAGCTTCCGCTGCTGCGCGTACCAGAGCCGCTCGACCTCGGAACCGGTCTTGCCGAGGTGATAGACGTTGTCGTACCTCGCGAGCCAGCCGAAGTAGATCTTGATGTTGCGGTCGAAGGCGACGTCCTGGTCGAGGTTGGCGTCGTACCAGACCTTGCGCGGGTCGACGTTCCCGTCGAGCACCATCCGGCGCATGCGGTCCGGGTGCAGCGTGCTGTACACCTGCCCGAGATAGGTGCCGTACGAGAAGCCGTAGTAGTTGATCTGCTTCTCGCCCAGCGCCTTGCGGAGGCTTTCCATGTCCTGCGCGACATCGGTGGTCTTGATGTGCTGGAGCAGCGGGCCGTTCTTCGCGCAGGCCTCGGCGTAGCCCTTCGCGCGGGCACGCCAGGTGCTCTCCAGCTGCGGCGTGCTCGGCACGTAAGCCGGCCGGGCGGGCGCGAAGTAGTTCCCGTCGCACGTGAGCGCCGGTTTGCTGGAGCCGACGCCGCGAGGGTCGAAGCCGATCCAGTCGTAGCTGTCGCCGGCGTGTTTGGGCACGTTCCGGCCGAGCACCGAAAGGCCGAGCCCGGAACCTCCCGGGCCGCCCGGGTTCACCAGCATCACGCCCTGGTACTTCGCGGTCTTGTGCTTCACCCGCGAGACGGCGATCTGCACCGTCTCGCCGGACGGCTGGGCGTAATCCATGGGTGCCACCAGGAATCCGCATTCGGCGCCCGCCTTCGCGAGCCCTGGTGCGGAACACGGTCCCCACTTGATCGGCGGCGGCGCGTAGCCCGGCCCTTCGGGCTGCACCGCGGTGGCGGCGGGTGCGACAGCCAGCGTTCCGGCCGCGACAGCGGCGGCGGCCAGTGCGGTGACGATTTTCCTCACAGTGGTCCTTTGCGTACGACGGCAACCCGGGCTCGTCGAAGCTACCGGCTGCGCGGCAGAATCTCGTTTCCCGACACGAGCCGCGCTGTCCCCCGATCGTCGGGATCCGATCCGACGGAGGTGGCCCTCGATGCGAGCGGGCGAAGCGTTGATCACGGCGGTGCGAACCGGGCTCGCCGAACTGGCCGACCCGGTCAAGGCACCGGAAATGCAGGCGTACATGAAGTCCGCGATGCCGTTTCGCGGAGTGCCGAAGCCGCCGCGCGGCAAGCTCATGAAGGCGCTTCTCGCCGAGCATGTTCTGCCCGATCGGGTGACATTCGCCGAGACCGTGCTCGCGCTGTGGCGGGAAGCGGAGTACCGCGAGGAGCGGTACGCGGCGATCGATCTTTCCGGGCACCGCGCCTATCGGCAGTGGCAGGACCCGGAACTGCTGGGAATGTACGAGGAGCTGATCGTCACCGGGGCGTGGTGGGACTACGTCGACGAGGTCGCGATCCGCCGGGTCGGGCCGATCCTGCGCGAGCACCGGGCGACGGTCACGCCGGTTCTACGCCGCTGGATGACAGACGCTGATCGCTGGCGCCGGCGAACGGCGGTGATCTGTCAGGTCAGCGCGAAGGACGAGGTGGACCAAGGCCTGCTCGCCGACGCGATCGAGGCGAACCTCGGCGACCGGGATTTCTTTCTGCGCAAGGGAATCGGCTGGGCGCTGCGGGATCATGCCCGCGCCGAACCGGAGTGGGTCCGCGCGTTTGTCCGGGCGCATCCGGGGCTGTCCCCGCTGTCCACAAGGGAGGCGATGAAGCACCTCGGCTGAAGTGAACCGCTAGCAGGAAAAGAAAAGGAGGGATGCCATGACACCAGCGCTCCCCCGCCCCGGCTGACCGGCTGGGTGGCCGGAGCGCGGGGCGGGGACAGCGTCGGGTCAGGCGCGGAGCGTCGCTCCGAAGCGCTCGCCGGCAGCGGCGACCGCGGCGTCGCGGGACTTGGTGGCCTCGTCGACGGTGAGGGTGCGGTCCGCGGCGCGGAAGCGGAGCTTATACGCCAAGGAACGCTTGCCGTCGCCCAGCTGCTCGCCGGTGTAGACGTCGAAGAGGGTGATCTCCTCGAGCAGTTCGCCCGCTCCCTCGCGGAGCACGTCGGCGAGGTCGGCGGACGGGACGTCCGTGCCGACGACCAGGGCGACGTCCAGCAGCACCGGCGGGTAGGCCGAGATGCTGGGCGCCGGACGGGAGTCGGGCAGCGGGATCGCGTCCAGGTCGAGTTCCATCGCGACCGTGCGCGGCGGCAGGCCGAGGGTCTCGACGACCTTCGGGTGCAGTTCGCCCGCGTGGCCGACCGGCCAGTCGCCCACCCGCAGCTGGGCGCAGCGGCCCGGGTGCCACGGCAGGAGATCCGCGGCCTGCACGGTGAGCTGCACGCCGGCGGCCTCCGCCACGAGGCGTGCGGCCTGCACGGCGTCGGCCCAGCCTGCCTGGTCGCCCTTGCCCCACCAGCCCGCGCGCGGGCGCTGGCCGCTGAGGACGACGGCGACGTGCACCGGCTGCGCGGGCACGGCGGCCTCCAGCACGGCGAGGTCTTCGTCGCTCGGGCGGTGCTCGACGCCGAGGTCCGGGACCTTGAGCTGGTTCGGCTTCGGCAGCACGACCTGGCCGACGTGGAACAGCGACACGTCCTTCAGGCCGCGGGAAACGTTGCGCTGCAACGTCTCCAGCAGGCCCGGCAGGAGGGTGGTCGCCATCCGGTCGTGGTCGGCTTCGAGCGGGTTCTGCACGCGAACCGTGGTGCGGCGGATGTCGTCCTCGGGCAGGCCGAAGGCGTCCCACACCGCGTCGCCGATGAACGGGAACGGGCGCACCTCGACGTAGCCCGCCTCGGCGAGCGCGCCGGACACCGCGCGGCGGCGGCGCTGCGCGTCGGTGAGACCGCGGCCCGCGGGCGCGGCCGGCAGGACCGACGGGATGCTGTCGTAGCCCTCGAGCCGCAGGACCTCCTCGACGAGGTCGGCCGGCTGCACGAGGTCGCCGCGCCAGCTCGGCGGGGTCGCGGTGACGAGGCCGACGCCCTGGTCGCTCGTGCTGAGCTGGACCTTGCAGCCGATCTGGCCCAGCCGCCGCACGGTGACGCCGCGTTCGTAGCGCACGCCGGCGATCTGGTCGGGCAGGTTGATCGGCATGGTCACCGGGGCGTGCGGGGCGACGCCGCCGACGTCGGTGCGGCCCGGGCGGATCGCGCCGTCGCCGTACTGGCGCAGCAGCCGCGCGGCGAGTTCCACCGCGGCCGCGCACAGCGCCGGGTCGGTGTAGCGCTCGAAGCGCTTCGCCGCCTCGGAGAACAGCTTGTGCCGTCGTGCGGTGCGGCTGATCGACGCCGGGTTCCAGTGCGCCGCCTCGAGAAGCACGTCGGTGCTCTCCGGCGTGATCTCCGTGCTGGCGCCGCCCATCGTGCCGGCCAGGGAGATGACGCCGCTGTCGTCGGCGATCACGATGTCGTCCGCGTCGAGGGTGCGCTCGACGTCGTCGAGCGTGGTGAGCTTCTCCCCCGCCTTCGCACGGCGCACCACCAGGTCGCCCTGGATGGAGCCGGTCGCGAACGCGTGCAGCGGGTGGCCCAGCTCGAGCATCACGTAGTTGGTGACGTCGACCGCGAGCGAGATGGACCGGATGCCGGCCAGCATCAGACGGCGGCGGATCCGCCACGGCGTCGGCGCGGTCGCGTCGAGACCGGTGACGCGGCGCAGCACGAACCGCGGGCAGCCCTCGGGGTCCTCGACCCGGACCGGCCAGGCCTCGCCCTCGGCTTCCGGGAAGTTGTCGAGCATCGCCGGGTCGCCGAAGGGCACGTCGAGCGCGTTCGACAGTTCGCGCGCCAGGCCGCGGATCGACAGCGCGTAGCCGCGGTCCGGGGTCGGCGTGACCTCGATGACGGTGTCGTCGAGACCGAGCAGGTCCTTCGCGTCGTCGCCCGGGCTCGCCGTGCCCGGCGGGAGCACGAGGATGCCGCTGTGGTCGTCGCCGAGGCCGAGTTCGGCCGCGGAGCAGATCATGCCGTCGCTGACCTTGCCGTAGGTCTTGCGCGCGGCGATCTCGAAATCGCCCGGCAGAACGACGCCCGGCAGCGCGACCACGACGAGGTCGCCCTCGGCGAAGTTGCTCGCGCCGCAGATGATGCCGCGCGTCTTGATGCCGTGCGGGCCCTCGTTCTCGAGCGGGCCGTCGTCCTCGTCTTCGTCCTCTTCGGACAGTTCCGCGTCGTCGGGCTCGGGGTCGGGTTCCTCGCCGACCTCGACGCGGCAGAACCGCACCGGCTTCTTGAAGCCGGTCAGCTCCTCGATCTCCGCGACGCGGCCGACCACGAGCGGGCCGGTCACCGGGCCGAGCTCGCTCAGCTCGTCGACCTCGATCCCGATCCGCACGAAGGCGTCGGCCAGGTCCTGCGGCGTGACGTCCGCATCCACTTCGAGATGCTCGGTCAGCCAGCTCACCGGGACTCGCACTACGCCTCCGTTCCGAAGGGAAGGGTGAACCGGACGTCGCCTTCGACCATGTCGCGCATGTCCGGGATGCCGTTGCGGAACTGCAGGGTCCGCTCGATGCCCATGCCGAACGCGAAGCCGGAGTAGACCTCGGGGTCGACGCCGCACGCGCGCAGGACGTTCGGGTTGACCATGCCGCAGCCGCCCCATTCGACCCAGCCGGGGCCGCCCTTCTTCTCCTCGAACCAGACGTCGACCTCCGCCGACGGCTCGGTGAACGGGAAGAAGTGCGGGCGCAGCCGCGTCTTCGAGCTCTCGCCGAACATCGCGCGGGCGAACGCGTCGAGCGTGCCCTTGAGGTGTGCCATGGTGAGGCCCTTGTCGACGGCGAGGCCCTCGACCTGGGTGAACACCGGCGTGTGCGTGGAGTCGAGCTCGTCGGTGCGGTAGGTGCGGCCCGGGCACACGACGTAGACCGGCAGGTCGCGGTGCAGCAGGCTGCGGGCCTGCACCGGCGAGGTGTGCGTGCGCAGCACCAGGCCGGAGCCTTCCTCGCCGACGTAGAACGTGTCCTGCAGCTGCCGCGCCGGGTGGTCCTTGCCGAAGTTCAGCGCGTCGAAGTTGAACCACTCGGCCTCGAGCTCGGGCCCCTCGGCGACCTCGTAGCCCATGGCGACGAAGACGTCGGCGATGCGCTCGGACAGCGTGCTGATCGGGTGCCGGGCTCCGCGCGGGACCTGGTCCCACGGCAGCGTGACGTCGACGGCCTCCTCGCGCAGCACACGCTCGTCGCGCTCGGCCTGCAACGCGGCGCGGCGCGCGTCGAACGCGGACTGCACCGCCTGCCGGGCCTCATTGACGCGCTTGCCCGCGTCGGCCTTCTCCTGCTTCGGCAGCGCGGCGATCTCCCGGCGCGCCAGCAGCACCGGAGACTGGTCCCCAAGATGGGCCGGTTTGACGGCGGCGAGCGCGTCCAGGTCGGCCGCGCCGGCGAAGGCGTCCTCGGCCGCCTTGATCGCCGCGCGCAGGGTCTCCGGTGCGAGCACGTCGACCGGCTGTTCTGTGGCTCCGGACATGACTCCTCGGCGTCCACTGGGACTGGTGTTGTCGGCGGCACGCGGGCATGCCGCCGCACGTGCACATCGGGCAGCTCAGTCTAGGGGATCGGGCTCCAGGCCCGGCCGCTCACCCTCCGCTTCCGGAGCCGCTGCGCCGGATCCGCCCCGTGATCACGACCGACCGTCGCCGAGGACCCGAACGGACGTCAGCGGATCAGGTGAGCACCGCCCCTCGACCGGCTTGCCGCGACGCCCGCCCGGGGCGACGGCGAGACGGGTGCGAGAGGACGGAGCTGCCGTGCTTGGCGGGCGAAGTCTTGAGGTGTCCGGGAGCGACGACTGCGGGATCTGCGCTCGGGTCCGATGGTGACAGCGGTGAAGATCGCCGACGACCCGATCGAGCGCGTGCGCGCGATGTGCGCGACAGGATTCGGGCCAGGGTGCGCCGGAGGGCGGCAAGCCGGCAGGAAGCGGAAGTGACCGGCGACGCACTTGGCATCCGGACAACTCGGCGAGCGCAACCCGGCAGCAGCAAACCGGCGGGCACAGTTCGACCGGAGCCAGCGGTTTGCAACAAGCGCAGCCCGGCAAGCGGCTGGAACGCAGCAGGAACAACCCGGCAAACGGCCGAGACGCGGCACGCACCACCCGGCAAACGCCCGGGACGCGGCAGGCACAACACGACGAACGGCCGGAACGCGGCACGCACGACCCCGCAGGTGACCAACGATGCGGCAGGCACCACCCGGCAAACGCCCGGGACATGGCAGGCACAACACGGCAAACGGCCGGAACGTGACAGGAACGACCCGGCAGGTGACCGACGATGCGGCACGCGCCACCCGGCAAACGGCCGGGACATGGCAAGCACGACCCGGCAGGTGACCAACGATGCGGCAGGCACAGCTCAGCAGCCAGCGAGCAGCGCGACGGCACGATTCGGCGGCCAACAGGGCCGCGACAAGCGCAAACCGGCAGCGCAGAGACTAGCGGCGCAGACTAGTGGCCGCTTGTTGCCCGCGAGGTGAGGGAAGTTGCCATGTCCGCCGGGCTGATATCCGTGTCGTGACGGGCGTCGAGCGGCCTCCGCCCCGGTCAAAGTTACCGCCCCGGTCAAAGTTCTGGTGGCATAAGGAGTCGATCGTGCGCCAAGCAAGCCGGAGCCTGCGGCGAGGTCCGGCGGAGGCCGCCGGGCGTCAGAGGTGGAACGCGGTCGTCACCTGGCGAAGAAGGTCCTCCTCCGAAGTCGCGGAGTCGACCTCGATCGCCCGCAGTCCGAGCCGCGAAGTCTGCTCTCGGAGGCGGCTCGTGAACATCCGGTCCCGTTCGGCGAGATTGCGGGCGGCGCGGGCCGGATCGCTGGTGCGCCATGCGAAATCCTCCCCCGGCGTGCTCCGGCCTTCGATCGCCGCGTGGCGGAACTCCGGCGTCGGCAGGAGCCAGACGGCTTGGTCCACGGCCTTCAGCAGCGGCTTTACCAGGTGCGGCAGCAGCCGGAAGCCGTCGGCGACAACAGGAGGTTCCGAAGGCAGGTCGAGGAGATCTTCGGCAATCAGCTCGAAACCCTCGCCACGGAACCAGTGGAACGTCTCCAGCATGACGTCGGGAGAACGGCGCACCCAGCGTTCGTCCATGTCCATGGCCAGGAAGGCGTGCAGCAGCGGAGCCGAAGCAGGAGTCGTGCGGGCGGTGTGGGCGCGCATGGTGTCGTCGGTCGCGTAATGGTGCCAGCCGTAGCGGGCGGCTAGGCGGCGGGCGATCGTCGATTTGCCCGCGCCGGGGGCGCCGCCGATCCAGTAGACGTGCCGGAGATCCGCCACCGTCAGCGGTGGGCGGCCATCGCTGCGGTGTAGACGCAGACTGCGGCGGCGGTCGCCAGGTTGAGGCTTTCCGCCTTGCCGTACAACGGGATTCGGACTGCTTCGTCTACAGCGGACAAGACGTCCTCGGGCAGGCCGTGCGCTTCGTTGCCGAAGATCCAGGCCACTGGGTCTCCGAAGTGGACAGTCTCCAGCGACGTCGAGGCGTAGCCGTGCGCGGCCAGTGTTCGGAGGCCGGCCGAGCGCAGGGCTGTCAGGACCGACGGGATGTCGCGGGCGCGGGCCAGCGGGACGTGGAACGTGGAACCGGCGGCGGCGCGGACGCTTTTGCCGTTGTGCGGGTCGACGGTGTCGCCGGCCAGGACTACCGCGTCGGCACCGGCGGCGTCGGCGACCCGGATGACAGTGCCCGCGTTGCCGGGTTCGGCGACGTCGACCAGGACGACCACCAGCCGGGCCGAGGCCAGGACTGTCTCCAGTGGACGGTCGACCAGCGAGCAGACGGCGATGATTCCTTGCGGCGTCACGGTTTCCGACAGGCTCGCGGCCGCGCGGTCGGTGATCGGCGACACGCGGGGGGCGGCCTCCACCAGAGCTGGGTGGGCGGCGGCGGCGCGTTCGGTGACGAAGAGTTCGTGCACCGTCCCATGGGAAAGCGCCGAGGTGACGGCGTTGACCCCTTCGGCCAGGAAGCGACCGGTTTTCTCGCGTTCCGCGCGCCGGGTCAGTTTGCGCGCGGCAACGACCCGGGGGGTCCGTTCGGTGAACGGATCCGCCCCGGGCCGGAAAACGCTGCTGGTCAGGCCGACTTCGCTTCGCCGGTCGTGACGTTCGCCTTGGCGACCTCGGCGAGCGCGGCGAAAGCAGCCGCGTCGTTGACCGCGAGGTCCGCGAGGATCTTGCGGTCCACCTCGACACCGGCGGCCTTCAGGCCCTGGATGAACCGGTTGTAGGTGACGCCGTTGGCGCGAGCGGCCGCGTTGATGCGGGTGATCCACAGCTGGCGGAAGTCACCCTTGCGCGCGCGGCGGTCGCGGTAGGCGTAGTTGAGCGAGTGGAGCGTCTGCTCCTTGGCCTTGCGGTACAGCCGCGAACGCTGGCCGCGGTAACCGCTGGCCAGTTCGAGAGTCGCGCGACGCTTCTTCTGGGCGTTGACCGCCCGCTTGACGCGTGCCACTGGTCCATCCTGTCGAATTCGGGGGGTGCGAGGACCCCGGGGTGGTCGGGAAAGGGTGCGGGCCTCAGCGGCCGAGCAGGCGCTTCACGCGGCCGACGTCGCTCTGGGCGACCTCGGTCGTGCCCTCGAGACGGCGGGTGAGGCGGTTGGACTTCTTCTCCATCAGGTGGCGGCGGCCGGCCTTCTGGCGGCGCAGCTTGCCCGAACCGGTCACGCGGACGCGCTTCGACGTGCCCTTGTGCGTCTTCATCTTCGGCATGCTTGTTGTCCTCTTCCGTGCGGCGGCACACCGGATGACCCGGTGTGCCGCTGACTGTGCTGGTCGGCGCTGGGGCGCTACGCCTCGGGAGCCGATTCGGCCGATTCGGCTTTCGCCGCCTTCGGCTTCACGTTCTTGTGCGGGGCCAGCACCATGATCATGTTGCGTCCGTCCTGCTTCGGCGACGATTCCACGAAGCCGAGCTCGGTGACGTCGTCGGCGAGCTTCTGCAGGAGCCGGAAACCGAGCTCCGGCCGGGACTGCTCGCGACCGCGGAACATGATCGTGACCTTGACCTTGTTGCCCGCCGCCAGGAACCGCGACACGTGACCCTTCTTGGTCTCGTAGTCGTGCTGGTCGATCTTCGGCCGCAGCTTCTGTTCCTTGATGACGGTCAGATGCTGGTTGCGTCGCGAGTCGCGGGCTTTCTGCGCGCTCTCGTACTTGAACTTGCCGAAGTCCATGAGCTTGGCCACGGGCGGGCGGGCCTGCGGGGCCACCTCGACGAGGTCGAGGTCCGCCTCCTGGGCAAGCCGCAGCGCATCCTCGATCCGGACGATGCCGACCTGCTCGCCGTTGGGGCCGACGAGCCGGACTTCCGGCACCCGGATGCGGTCGTTGATGCGTGTCTCGGAGCTGATGGGGCCTCCTTGGTCCGAGTGATGTTTTCTCGTTTCGACCTGGTGCCCTCATGACTCAGGCCCCGTCGCCGGCTGCTGCCGGTGCACGGGGCCCGCTCTGTCTCCGATCGCGCCCGGCCGGAGGGCCGAACGCTTCGCCTCGGCGGTACGCTGCCTGAACGGCATGCACCACTTCGGCGAGACCGGACCCGGACACCTGAGTCGGTGACGCGGGTGGGAGCGGGGCTCCACTTGCCGCCCCCGATCGCTCGGGAGCTGGTCGCACGTGGAAGGGTACCAGACGTGCCTGAACAACCTTCGCCACCGCCCCCGTATTCCCCCGACGACCGCGGGCTCGAGGAGATCCCGAGCGTCGAGGTGATCAGCCGCGCCGCGGTGATGCTGCTGTCCGCGGGAGCCGAACGCCTCGGCCTCGCCGACGCCGACCCGGAGAACTCGCCGCACCGCGACCTCGACGAGGCGCGCCGCCTCATCACCGCGCTCGCCGGGCTCGTGACCGCCTCCGCCGAGTACCTCGGCCTGCACGCCGGGCCCCTTCGCGACGGACTGCAGTCGCTGCAGAAGGCGTTTCGCGAGGCCTCGGTCGTGCCGGACCCGCCGGGCCAGGGGCCGGGCGAGAAGTACACCGGGCCGGTTTACTGAGCCCCGGGCTCTCCCGAGAGACATCCGAAGACCCGCCTCGCGGCATCGCCGGGCGGGTCTTCGCCGTTTCCGGCCGAGGGCCGAGGAGCAACGAGGCCCCGGCGCGCAGGATCGGTGCAGGCGGAACCGCGGCACGCGATCGGCGGGACGCTGATCGACGCTCAGCGGGCCGACGCGCTGAGCCCTGCGGCGCCGGGTGCCGGAGTTCGACCCGGCGATCCACGAAGTCCGATCCACGAAGCCCCGGTCTCGCAGCCTCGGTCTCGCAGCTCGCCATGGAAGCCCCGGCCCGGCAGCTCGCCATGACCGCCGCCGCGCTCCGGTGCCCGCACCACTCCGGGCGACCACGGACGAGCCACGCGGCACCCGGGCCGTGCAGCCGACGGCCCGCCGCAAACCCACGGCAACTCGCGGCACCGCAGGCAACTCGCGGCACCGCAGGCAACTCGCGGCACCGCAGGCAACTCGCGGCACCGCAGGCAACTCGCGGCACCGCAGGCAACTCGCGGCACCGCAG
>NZ_JBHZAG010000088.1:0-14154 GCF_042754125.1 Amycolatopsis sp. NPDC059235 | reverse complement strand
GGCAACTCGCGCGGGCGCCGCGCCCGCGCGAGTTGCCGCGGCATCACACCAGCGCCCGCGTGGATCCCGTCATTCCAAGCCATTGCCCCCAACGGCAGCAGACATCTAACATGTTAGATGTGAGTGCACTCCCCAAGGTCTCCCGCCCGCTGCTGCGCGACGAGGCGTACGAGCTCATCCGGCACGCCATCATCGACGGCAGCCTCCCGCCGGGCACTCCGCTTCGCGACGCGGACCTCGCCGACCAGCTCGGGCTTTCCCGCGCCCCGGTCCGGCAGGCGCTGCTGCGGCTGGCCGAGGACCGGCTGGTCGTGTCGAAGCCGCAGAGTTACACGAGGGTCGCCGAGTTCGACGCCGGCGACGTGCGCGACGCGGTGCGGCTCGTCCGGGCGTTGCACGAGCTGGCCGTGCGCGAAGCACTCCCCCGGCTCGGCAAGCGGGAGATCGCGGAAATGCGCGAGGCCAACGACCGGTTTCGCGAAGCTGTCGCCGAAGGAGACGTCGGCAAGGCGATCGAAGCGGACGACGAACTGCACGAGATCCCCGTGCGGGCGTGCGGCAACCGGGCGGTCGCGGCGACGCTCGACCGGTACACGCCGTTGTTGCGCCGGCTCGAATACGCGCGGTTCAGCTCGCTGCCCGCACACCGTTCGGTCACCCGGCACGAAGAACTCATCGACGCGCTGGAAAGCGGCGACGAAAAGACCGCGGCGCAGCTCACCTCAACGATTTGGACCGACCTCGAAGCCCTCCTGGAGGACGCGTGAGCCTGGCTGATTTCCCCCGTTTCCCGTTGCTGATCGGGCCTTCGCCGGTGCACCGGCTGGAGCGGCTGACCGAACACCTCGGCGGCGCGACCGTCTGGGCCAAGCGCGAGGACCTCAACTCCGGCCTCGCCTACGGCGGCAACAAAACGCGCAAGCTCGAGTACCTCGTCGCCGACGCGCTCGCCAAGGGCGCGGACACGCTCGTCTCGATCGGCGGCGTCCAGTCGAACCACACGCGCCAGGTCGCGGCCGCGGCGGCGCGCGCCGGGATGAAAGCCGTGCTGGTGCAAGAAAGCTGGGTCGACTGGGCCGACCCGCTCCACGACAAGGTCGGCAACATCCAGCTGTCGCGGATCCTCGGCGCGGACGTCCGGCTCGTCGACGCCGGGTTCGGCATCGGCTTCAAGGAGAGCTGGGAGCGGGCGCTGGCGGAAGTCGAAGCGAGCGGCGGCACGCCGTACGCGATCCCGGCCGGGGCGTCGGATCATCAGCTCGGCGGGCTCGGGTTCGCGAACTGGGTGCTGGAGCTGGAAGAACAAGAACGCGAACTCGGCGTTTTCTTCGACACTGTCGTGGTTTGCTCGGTCACCGGCAGCACGCAGGCGGGGATGATGGCCGGAGCGGCGGTGAGCGGGAAGCCGCGGCGGATTCTGGGGATCGACGCGTCGGCGAAGCCCGACGAGACGCGGGAGCAGATCGGCCGTATCGCGAAGAGCACGGCGGAGCTGATCGAAGCAGGGCCGGTTGAAGACGTAGAACTCGACGAGCGCTATCACGCGGGGGTTTACGGCATTCCGGACGAGCAGACGCTTGAAGCGATCCATACCGCCGCGCGGCTCGAAGGCATGATCACCGACCCGGTGTACGAGGGGAAGTCGATGGCCGGGCTGATCGATCTCGTGCGCGCCGGGGAGATCGCGAAGGATTCGAACGTGCTGTACGCGCACCTAGGCGGGCAGCCCGCGATCAACGCTTACACGAGCGTGCTCGGCTGAAGCGACTGTCCGTGAAGGGCTCCTTGAGGGAATCAGATTCCCTCAAGGAGCCCTTCACGGACCACAAGCAACGTCAGTCGAGGACGGCGAGCACGTCGATCTCGACCAGGAGACCGGCGGGCAGCCCGACGTACACCGTGGTGCGGGCCGCGTGCGGGGCCTCGCCGATCAGCTCGTTGTAGACCTCGTTGAACGCGGCGAAGTGGCTGGTGTCGGTGAGGTACACGCGCACCATCACCGCGTCCGCGAAGCTCGAGCCCGCTTCTTCGAGCAGCGCGGTCAGGTTCTTGAACACCTGCCGGGTCTGGCTCACGACATCGTCGCCGACGATCTCGTTCGTGGCCGGGTCGAACGCGACCGCGCCGGCGACCTGAAGGATGTTCCCCTTGCGGACGGCCTGCGAGAAGTTCGCCGGCGGCTTCGGCGCGTTCTCGCTGGTGATCGCCGTCTTGCCCATCATTGCCCCTTTCCGTTCCCCGTCCATCCACTGTGGACGGAAGCTTTCTCCGTGGCGGCCAGCAGCTCGGGCACGAGCGCCAGCAGCCCGTCGTAGTCCAGCAGCACCTTCGGCACCGACATCGACGCCGCGGCGAGCACTTCGCCGCCCGCGCCGCGCACCGGCGCGGAAACGCAGTGGATGAAGTCCTCGTGCTCGGCATTGTCCACCGCGTACCCGCGCTCAGCGACCTGGTCCAGTTCGGCCAAGTACGCCTCGGGCGTGGTGATGGTGTTGGCGGTGAGCACGACGTAGTCGATCGCGCGGGCGATCTCCTCGCGTTTCGCCCGCGGCATCGCCGCGACGAGCACCTTGCCGACCGCGGTGCAGTGCAGCGGCGCGCGTTTGCCGACCCGCGAATACATCCGGACCGCGTGGTGTCCCTCGAACTTGTCGATGTACACCACCTCGCCGTCCTCATAGGACGCCAGGTGCACGGTGTGCCCGGTGCGCAGGTTCAGCTCGGCGAGCGCTTCGTGCGAACTGCGCCGGACGTCGCGGTCCTCGAGCGCCTGGTTGGCGAGGTCGAAAAGCGCGCTGCCGAGCCGGTAGTGCCGGGTACCCTCGCGCCGCACGAAGTGGTGCGATTCGAGCGTGCGCAGCAGGCGCAGCACGGTCGTCTTGTGCACGCCGATCTCTTCGGCCAGCTCGTCGAGCGTTTTGCCGCCGCGAGCGAGACCGCCCAGCAGCGTCAGCGCGCGGTCGAGACTTTGGCTCACGTGGCCACCACTCCCTCTCCGGTGAGCCGGACGGAACCCCAGGTGTCGGCGTCCGCCTGCACCAGTTTCGTCACGACGGCCTCGGCCAGCGGCGCGCCGACGTCGTCTTGAGTCAACAGCGTCGCCGCGGCTTGCAGGTGACCGCGCCGAAGCCTCGTCAGCGGGTTGGCGCCGCGCAGAGTCGCGGCCAGGAATCCGGCGGCGAAGGCGTCTCCGGCACCGACCGGTTCCACGACATCAACCCGAAGCGCGGGCGAGAACAGCGGTTCGGCCGAGCCCTCCACGAGCGTCGCGCCGCGTTCCCCGTGCTTGATCACGAGCGTGCGCGGGCCGGGCAGCAGAGCGCGCAGCCGCGCCGGATCTCCGGTGCCCCACACGCGTTCCGCCTCGTCGTCGCCGGTCAGCACCAGATCGGCCTTCCCCGCCAGTTCGGCGAGCACGGACTGGTCGCGTCCGGTCCACAGCGCGGGGCGATGGTTGACGTCGAACGACACGAGCAGGTCGCCGCGCGGACGGTCGAGCAGCGCGCGGACGAGCGCGAGGCAGCTGTCCGAAAGCGCGGGCGTGATCCCGGAGAGATGCAGCACGCGGACGCCGGAGAAGTCCAGCCGGGACACCAGTTCCGGGCCCATGCCGGACGCGGCGGAGCCCGAGCGGTAGTAGCGGACCGGACTGCCGCCCGCGCCGCTTTCCTTCACGTACAGCCCGGTCGGGCGGGTCGGGTCGACTACGACGCCGCGCACGTCGACGCCCGCCGAAGCGATCTCGCGGACGAGCGCGCGGCCGAACGGGTCGTCGCCGACCGCGCTGACCCATCCGCTCGGCACGCCGAGGGCGGGCAGGTGGCACGCGACGTTCGACTCCGCGCCGCCGATGGTGCGCAGCCAGGTGCGCACCTCGTCCGGCGGGCCGGGTTCGGCGGGCACGAACAACGCCATCGACTCGCCGATGCAGAGCACTTCGGGCGACCCAGTCGGACTGCTGGTCACTGACGTCCCTTCCCCGTTGACCTGTGGCGACCCGGATGCTACACCTATGCAACGCATTTTGCGCAACGTCCGTTGCAAGATACGCAACCGAGGTCCTGAATGAACAGCAACGCCGCTCTCACCGCCGCCGTCCGAGCCGGGCGCGGCGAACGGATCGACTGGCGCTTCCGCGCGCTCCCCCCGGCCCTGTCCGGGCTCACTCTCGACGAAGCCGCGGCCCGCCGCGCCAAGCTCTTCGACGACGGCTTCTTCGGTCCGTTCGTGGTGCTCGACGCGAACGCGATGGAACACAACCTCACCACGATGGCCCGCTGGTGCGCCGAACGCGGCATCGCGCTCGCGCCGCACGGCAAGACGACGATGGCGCCGGAGCTGTTCGCCCGGCAGCTTGAGCACGGCTCGTGGGGCATCACCGCGGCAAACGCCGGGCACGTGCGGATCTACCGCGCGTTCGGCGTGTCGCGGATCCTGCTGGCGAACCAGCTCGTGGACCCGTCCGCGCTGCGCTGGCTGGCCGGCGAACTGGCGGCGGATCCGGACTTCGAGTTCGTCTGCTGGGTCGACTCGGTGCGCAGCGTCGAGCTGATGACCGAAGCGCTCGCCGGTGCCGAACGGCCGGTCGATGTGCTCGTGGAGCTGGGCGGAGAAGGCGGCCGCACCGGCGTTCGTGACGCGGCGACCGCGCTTGCCGTCGCTGAGGCCGCGGCGCAGAGCCCGGTGCTCCGGCTGCGTGGCACCGGCGGTTACGAAGGCGCGCTTTCGCACCACACCGACGAAGCGGCGCTGGCGAAGATCAGTTCCTATGTGGACAGTCTCCGCGACGCGACGGTTACGTTCGCGGACAAGGGTTTGCTCGCCGACGGTCCGGTGTACGTCACCGCGGGCGGCAGCGCGTACTTCGACCGCGTCGTGGACGAGCTGACCAAGCCGTGGCCGGACGGGCTCGAAGTGGTCCCGATCCTGCGCAGCGGCGCGTACCTCACGCACGACGACGGCTTCTACCGCGAGATCTCGCCCCTCGGCGAACACCCGCGCATCGCTGGCGTCGACAGCTTCCGTCCCGCATTGCACGCGTGGGCGCAGGTCACGTCGAAGCCGACGCCGGAGCTGGCGCTGCTGACCGCCGGCAAGCGCGATCTGCCGTACGACGAAGGCATGCCGGAACCGCAGCTGCTGCGCAAGGACGGCGTGGTCACCGAGCTGACCGGGCACACCGTCCCGAAGCTCAACGACCAGCACGCGTTCCTCGAACTGCCCGCAGGGTCGCCGGTCGAGGTCGGCGACTGGATCCGGCTCGGTTTGTCGCATCCGTGCACGACGTTCGACAAGTGGTCGCTACTGCCAGTCGTGGATACCGACGGCGAGACGGTGGTCGACTTCGTGCGGACGTGGTTCTGATGGATCTCGTGATCCGCGGCGCCCGAGTCGCCGACGGAACCGGGGCCCCGCTGGAAATCCGCGACGTCGGCATTACCGGCGACCGCATCGCCGACGTCGCCGCGCCGGGAGACCTGACCGCGCCGCGCGTACTCGACGCTACCGGGCAGGTCCTCTCCCCCGGCTTCATCGACATGCACTCGCATTCCGACCTGCAGGTGCTCGCCAACCCGGATCACCTGGCGAAAATCAGCCAGGGCGTGACCACCGAGGTGCTGGGCCAGGACGGGCTCTCGTACGCACCGGTCAACGACGAGGTGCTTGCTTCCCTCCGACAGCAGCTGGCCGGATGGAACGACGACCCGGCCGGGTTCGACTGGAACTGGCGTTCGGTCGGCGAGTACCTCGACCGGCTGGACCAGGGCATCGCGACGAACGCCGCGTACCTGGTCCCGCAGGGCACGGTGCGGATGCTGGTGGTCGGCTGGGAAGACCGGCCCGCCACGGACGCCGAGCTGGCGCGGATGCAGGAACTCGTCGCGACCGGGCTGGCGGAAGGCGCGTTCGGGCTGTCGTCCGGGCTGACCTACACGCCCGGGATGTACGCGACCACCGAGGAGCTGGTCGAGCTCTGCCGCGTAGTCGGCGAGCGCGGCGGTTACTACAGCCCGCATCACCGCAGCTACGGCGCGGGCGCGCTGGAGGCGTTCGCGGAGATGGTCGACGTCTCCCGCCGCTCCGGCTGTCCCCTGCACCTCGCGCACGCGACGATGAACTTCTCCGTCAACAAGGGCAAAGCGCCGGACCTGTTGCGGTTGCTGGACGACGCGCTCGACGACGGCTGCGACATCACCCTCGACACGTACCCGTACCTGCCCGGCGCGACCTACCTGTCCGCGCTCCTGCCGAGCTGGTCCACCGAAGGCGGCCTGGAGCCGACGCTCGCCCGACTGTCCGATCCGGACACTCGCGAACGGATCCGGGCGGAGATCGAAGAGTCCGGTTCGGACGGTGCGCACGGCGTCCCGATCGACTGGGACGCCATCGAAATCAACGGAGTCCGCCGCGAGGAAAACGCCGCGCTGGTGGGCCACAGCGTCCTCGCTTCCGCCCGTGCTGCCGGGAAACCTCCGGCAGAGCTGTACTTCGACACGCTGATCGACGAAAAGCTCGGCACGTCCTGCCTCATGCACGTGGGGCACGAGGAAAACGTGCAAGCCATCATGCGGCACCGCACGCACACCGGCGGCTCGGACGGCCTGCTGGTCGGCGCGCGGCCGCACCCTCGCGCGTGGGGCACCTTCCCGCGGTACCTCGCGCGCTACGTCCGCGAACTGGGCGTTCTCGAGCTGGCCGACTGCGTCGCGCACCTCACCGGGCGCGCGGCACGGCGGCTGGGGCTGACCGACCGGGGCCTCGTGCGTCCCGGTCACGCAGCCGACCTGGTGCTGTTCGACCCGGACACGGTCGCCGACACCGCGACGTTCGACAATCCGCGGCAGCCCGCCGCGGGCCTCTCCCACGTCTTCGTCAACGGCGTCGCCGCCCTCGAAGACGGAACCCCCACCGGCGCGCTCGCCGGGCATTCCCTTCGCCATCCCGGGAGTCGACGATGATTCACTGGCTGCAGACCAGCACGGCCGGTCTGCTCACGCTGGCCGCGGTGTCCATCGCGGTGCTGCTTTTCCTCATCATCAAGGTGAAGGTCGAACCGTTCATCGCCTTGATCGTGGTGGGCCTGCTCACCGCGCTGGCCGCGGGCGTGCCGGTCGGCACCCTGGTCGGCACCGCGCAGAAAACCTCGGATTCGCTGCTGGAGAAGGGCTTCGGCAGCATTCTCGGGCACATCGCGGCGATCATCGGGCTGGGCACGCTGCTCGGTTCGATCCTGGAGAAATCCGGGGGCGCGCGCGTGCTCACCTCGGCGTTGCTGCGGGCGTTCGGCGAGAAACGCGCTCCGCTCGCCATGGGTCTTTCCGGCCTGATTTTCGGCATCCCGGTGTTTTTCGACATCGGTATTTTCGTGCTCGCGCCGCTGGTTTACGCGGCGGCGAAGCAGGGCGGCCGGTCGATCGTGCTGTACGCGATGCCGTTGCTGGCCGGGCTTTCCATCACGCACGCCTTCATCCCGCCGCACCCGGGTCCGGTCGCCGCGGCCGGGCTGCTGCACGTCGATCTCGGCTGGCTGATCCTGATGGGCGCGGTCTGCGGCATCCCGGCCTGGTTCATCGGCGGCATCCTGTACTCGACGTGGATCGGCAAGCGCGTTGACGTGCCGCTGGCCGAGGACTTCGCGAAGCTCGCCGGGGAAGAGGGCGAGCAGGACGGCCCCGCGCCGTCGCTCAAGCTGGTCGGCGGCATCATCGCGGTGCCGCTGGTGCTGATCCTCCTGGGAACGTTCGGCAGCATCCTGCTGCCCAAGGGATCCACTGGTGCGGGTATCGCGGCGTTCCTCGGCACTCCAGCCATCGCGCTGACCATCGCGACGCTGCTCGCGTCGTGGCTGCTCGGCCGCCGGCGCGGGATGAGCGGCGCGGATCTGGCCCAGCTTTCCGCCAACGCACTGCGTCCGGTCGCGATGATTCTTCTTGTGGTCGGCGCGGGTTCGTTCTTCGGGGCGGTGCTGTCCGCCACCGGAATCGGCAAGGCGGTGGCCGGATCCCTCGGCGACGCAGGGCTTCCCGTGCTGCTGGCGGCGTACATCATCAGCTGCGGCATGCGGATCGCCCAGGGGTCCGCGACGGTCGCGATCGTGACGACGAGCGGCATTGTCGCGCCGACGGTGATGGATCTGCATTATTCGCAAGCACAATTGGCGCTCGTGGTGGTCGCGATCTCGGCCGGGTCGATCATCGCCTCGCACGTGAACGACGGCGGATTCTGGATCGTGTCCCGTTACTTCGGGCTGACCGTGACGCAAACCCTGAAAACCTGGACGGCTTTGGAAACAGTCCTTTCCTTGAGCGGTTTCGGTGTGGCAGCATTGGTGATGGCATTGGTCTGAACCACATCGGCACAGGTTCCGGGGGTATTCGATGACCGAGATTTCCCGTCGCACGTTTGTCGGAGCGGTCGGCGCGGCCGGGGCCGCCGCCGTGGTGGGCGCACAGCTCGCCACGGCAGCGCCCCGGCCGCGCGCGGCCACGACGGTGTACGTCGGCAGCTACACCAACAGCGCACCGGCGGGCCACGGGCTCGACGTCACCCAGCGAGCGGCGGGAAGCCCCGCGCTCACGCCGGTGCGCACCGTTCCGAAGCTGACCGACGTCTCCTGGTTCGACCGCACTCGCGACGGCCGGATCCTGTACGTCACCAACGAAAACGAGGGCGCGGAGACCGGCACGGTGTCCGCATTGGACATCTCTGACCCGACCCGGCCGAAGCCGCTCGGGTCGACGTCCTCGGAGGGCGGCTCGCCCACGCACCTTTCGGTGCACCCGAGCCAGAAGTACGTGCTGGCCGCCAATTACGACTCCGGCAGCGTCGTCGTGCTGCCGATCAAGGCAGGCGGCAAGCTCGGCGCGGCCACCGACCTGCAGCAGCACCAGGGCAAGGAACCGCACGCGCACCAGGTGGTCACCGACCCGTCCGGCAAATGGGTGCTGGCGGTAGACCTCGGCACCGACTCGGTGTACGTCTACTCGTTCGACACCGGCAAGGGAAAGCTGAAGCTGCACAAGCAGATCACCCTCCCCGCCGGTGCCGGGCCGCGGCACCTCGCGTTCCACCCGAACGGCAAATTCGCTTACGTCGCCCAGGAACTGCGGCCGGAGATCACCGTCGCCAGCTGGGATTCCGCCACCGGCACGTTCAAGCCGATCGCCGTCGTGCCGGCGGTTCCGCCGGGCAGCACCGGTGAACTGTTCCCCGGCGAGATCACCGTGTCGCGCGACGGGAAGTTCGTCTACGCCACCGTGCGCGGCCCCAACACCGTCGCCACCTTCACTGTCGCTGACGGCGGAGCCGGGCTCACCCTGGTCTCCTCGGCGGCCTCCGGCGGCAACTGGCCGCGGCACCTCGCGCTGGACCCGGACGAGAAGTGGTTCTACGTCTCGAACCAGCGCTCCGGCACGGTCACCTGGCTGCCGCGCGACCCGGCCACCGGCCTTCCCGGCAAGTCCGCGGGCTCGCTCGCCGTCCCGAACGTCAATTCTGTCTTCTTCGTCTGAGAAAAACCGGGGCTGTCACGCCGCACAGCCCCGTCTTTTCCGGTCTCTGACCGGTCCCCGCGACAGGAGTCACCGATGAAGCTGCGCTCTGTCCTGCCCGCTGTCGCCACGCTGGCGTTGCTCGCCGCGTGCGCGCCCACTCAATCCGGCCCGGCCGCCTCCGGCGGAAACCAAACCGACGGCACGCTCCGGGTCTGGCTGTTCGACGAGGCGAACCGCGCGCCGAAAGAGGCCGCGGTCAAGGAAGCGATCACCGAGTTCGAGGCCAACCACGCTGGCGTGAAGGTCGACGTGCAGTGGGTCCCGGTCGAAGGCCGCGCGGACAAGTTCTCCGGCGCGTTCAACGATCCCTCCAACGCCCCTGACGTCGCCGAATTCGGCAACACCGACGTCTCCAGCTACGCGCAGACCGGCGCGTTGTCCGACCTCACCAAGGACATCACGAACTGGTCGGACGGCAAAGACCTGCTTCCGTCCGTTTTGGACACCGCGAAGGCCAACGGCAAGATCTACGGCATTCCCTGGTACACCGGCATCCGCGCGTTGTACTACCGCACCGACGTGTTCGCCGAACTCGGCCTCAAGCCGCCCACGACGCTGGCCGAGCTGACCGACGACGCGCGCAAGATCCGCGAGAAGAAGCCGGATCTGTACGGCATCGCCACCGGCGGCAAGTACACCTACGCGATGCTGCCGTTCATCTGGGCCAACGGCGGCGACCTGGCCAAACAGGACAATGGCAAGTGGACGTCCACTGTGGACTCCGCGCAGGCCAAGGCAGGCGTCACCGCGTACGCGAACCTGATCAAGGACGACATCTGCCCGCCCGCGGCCTGCGCCAACCTCACCGGCACGCAGAGCGTCACCGCGTTCGCCGGCGGCAAGGCGGGCATGGTGATCGGCGGCGACTTCAACCGCAAGGCCGTCGAAAAGGGCGCGGTGAAGGGCAAGTACGCGATCATGCCCATCCCCGGCACCACCCCGGGTTCGGTCGCGCCCGCGTTCGCCGGCGGGAACCTGCTGGGCGTGTTCGGCGCGAGCCAGCGCCACGGTCTCGCGGTGCAGTTCGCCGAACTGCTGGCCGGGATCAAGTACCAGGAGAAGATGTACGCCGCGATGGGCAATCTGCCCACCCTCGCGTCGGTGCAGAAGAAGCTCGCCGCCAGCGACCCGACGCTGAAGGCCTTTGTGGACACTCTGAGCGCGGGCACGAAGTTCGTGCCGAGCACCCCGGCGTGGTCCAAGATCGACAGCCAGAACGTGCTGCCCACCGCCGTGCAGCAGATCGCGACCGGAGGCAAGGACGCGAACGCCGCGCTGGCCGACGCCGCCGCGGCGATGAACAAGAACTTCGGCTGACCCGTGGCCGCAGTCCGTTCCGCGACCGTCCGCCGCGACGGCCGCGCGGCCCTTCTGTACCTGCTGCCCGCCGGAATCCTGCTCGGCGCGCTGCTGGTGTACCCGATTTACCAGCTGGTCGTGATCTCGCTCTACGACTACGGCCAGCCGCAGGCGGCGGGCGCGGCCCCGCTGGTGTTCCTGGGCCTCGACAACTACGTCAACCTGCTCGCCGACGTCCAGTTCTGGACGGTGCTCGGCAAGACGGTCGGGTTCGCCGCGGCCTGCGTGATCGGCAGCCTGGTCGTCGGCACGGCTTTGGCCGTGCTGGCGAGCCGGGTCCGCGCGGTCCCGCGCACGCTGCTGTTCCTGGCGGCACTCGGCGCGTGGGCGACCCCGGCGATCGCCGGCTCGTACGTCTGGCTGTTCCTCTTCGACACCGATTTCGGCCTGGTGAACGAGGTGCTCTCGGGCATCGGGTTCACCGGGATGGAGCACCATTCCTGGACGTTCGGCACCTTCGGGACGTTCGGGCTGGTGGCCGCCGAGGTGATCTGGTGCTCGTTCCCGTTCGTGATGGTCACCATGTACGCCGGGATCAGCGGGGTGCCGAAGGAGACGCTGGAGGCGGCGGCGCTCGACGGCGCGTCGGTCTGGCGCACCACGCGGTCGGTGATCCTGCCCGCGGTCCGGCCGCTGCTCACCATCGCGACCGTGCAGTCGATCATCTGGGACTTCAAGGTGTTCACCCAGATCTACGTGATGACCAACGGCGGCGGCATCGCCGGGCGGAACCTGATCCTGAACGTCTACGCCTACCAGCAGGCGTTCGCCGGGCAGGAGTACGGGCTCGGCTCCGCGATCGGGGTCGTGATGACCTTGCTGCTGCTGTCCATCACCGGGCTCTACGTCCGGTCCCAGCGCCGGAGTGCCGCATGGCTGTGAAAGTGCGCCGCCCCGCGCGGCTCGTCGCCGAAATCGTGACCGTGGTGATCGCCGGGATCGTCGCGTTCCCGCTGTACTGGATGGTGCTGTCGGCCTTCAAACCGGCCGGGGAAATCCAGTCGGCGCATCCGAAACCGTGGACGTTCGCGCCTTCGCTGGACAGTTTCCGGCGCGTGCTCACGGTTTCCGGATTCGGCCGGTTCTTCCTCAACAGCCTCGCCGTCGCGGTGGTCGTGGTGCTGCTGTCGCTGGTGCTGTCGTTCCTTTCGGCGGTGGCACTGACGCGATTCCGGTTCCGCGGGCGCGGAATGCTGCTGGTGATGATCCTGGTCGCGCAAATGGTTCCGGTGGAAGCCCTGACCATTCCGCTGTTCTTCCTGATGCGCTCGGTCGGCGGGGCCGTGCCGGCGTTCGGGCTCAACGAACTGGGCTCGCTGGTGCTGGTGCACCTGGCGTTCAGCCTGCCGTTCGCGATCTGGATGCTGCGCGGGTTCGTCGCCGCGGTGCCCGCCGAACTGGAGGAAGCGGCCACTTTGGACGGTGCGTCGCGGATGCGGTTCACCTGGCAGATCCTGTTCCCGCTCGTCGCTCCCGGGCTCGTGGCGGTGAGCGTGCTCGCGTTCATCCACGCGTGGAACGACTTCCTGTTCGCCAAGACGTTCATCATCTCCAAGACCGAAAACCAGACTCTGCCGCAGGCGATCCTGGTGTTCTTCAAACCGGAGGACACCGACTGGGGCGCCGTGATGGCCTCGTCCACCCTGATGACGATCCCCGTGCTGGTGTTTTTCGTGCTGGTGCAACGGAGGCTCGTCGGCGGGACGGCCGGGGCCGTGAAGGGATGACCATGTCCGGTTTCGACACTCTCCTCCCCCGCCCGGTGTCCGCGGAAGCGGCGCCCGGGACCTGTCCGTGGCCCGCGCCGGTGGAGGTCCGCCCGGCCTCGGAGCTGCCCGCCGAGGGCTACCGGCTCACGATCGCTCCCGGCGGCGTCACTCTCGACGCGGCCGACGCGGCGGGCGAGTTCTACGGCCGCCAGACTCTGCGCCAGCTGGCCGGTCCGGACGCGTTCCGTTCCGTGCCGATCCACAATGGACCGGCCGAGCTGCCGTGCGGGACGATCACCGACCATCCGCGATTCGCTTGGCGCGGCTGCCTTTACGACGTCTCGCGGCACTTCCGGACGAAGGCCGAGGTGCTGCGGTTCATCGACCTGCTGGCCGCGCACAAGATGAACGTGCTGAATCTGCACCTCACCGACGACCAGGGCTGGCGGATCGAGACGCCGGAATTCCCCCGGCTCACCTCCGTCGGCGGCTGGCGGAAATCGTCGATGGTCGGCAGGCACGACGGCCCCGAACGCGACGGCCGCCCGCACGGCGGTTACTACACTGTGGACGATCTGCGGGAGATCGTCGCGTACGCCGCGACCCGGTCGGTCACCGTAGTGCCCGAAGTGGACATTCCCGGGCACGCCCGAGCCGCCATCACGGCGTACCCGGAACTCGGCCCGGCCAGCGAAACCCCTTGGGAGGTCTGGACTTCCTGGGGCATCAGCACCTCGCTGCTGGATCCGTCGGAGTCCACTCTGGACTTCTTCCGCGCGGTCTTCGACCACGTGCTGGACATCTTCCCGTCCAAGGTGATCGCGCTCGGCGGCGACGAGGTGCCCGGGGTCACCGAGGCGCACCACCAGTTCGTCCGGGCAATCGCGGCCCACCTCGCCGCGCGAGGACGCACGCCGATGGGCTGGGACGAAGTCCTCGACGGCGGCGACCTGCCGACGATGGTGATCGGCGTGTGGCAGGACCGCGAACGGGCGTCGCTGGCGTTGAAGGCCGGACACGAGGTGGTGCTCTGCCCCGAGGACGGCGTGTACCTAGACCACCGCCAAAGCGACCACCCGAACGAACCGATCCCGGTCGGCTACCTGCAGGATCTCGAACATTTCTACGGTTTCGAGCCCGAATCCGGACCGCGCGTGCGCGGAGTCCAAGCGCAACTGTGGTCCGAACACCTGGACACCGTGCGGCGAACGGACTACGCGGCATTCCCGCGCCTGTCAGCGTTCGCCGAGGTCGCCTGGAGCAGCGGCCCGCGTGACTACACAGAATTCCTGCCCCGCCTGCGAAACCACCACCTGCCGCGACTAGACGCACTCGGCGTGGAATACCGCCCCCTCGACGGCCCACACCCATGGCAAACCCGCCCAGACGCACCAGGCCGCCCACGCTGACGCCCCCGTTTTCGACGCCGCTACCCCCCCTACTCCCCTCCTCCCCCCAACTCGCCCCCACCGCGGGATCGCGTCGGCGTCTGGAGGTGCAGTGCGCACGGCCCCCCGGGCCGGGTGCACTGC
>NZ_JBHZAG010000087.1:0-37687 GCF_042754125.1 Amycolatopsis sp. NPDC059235 | reverse complement strand
AAGACACAGACCTTGGAGGCACCCACCCCGCCCCCAACCCCGATCCGAAGCCGCCCTGCGGTTCGGGGGTGCTTGTCAAGGCATCTTTCCCGCCTTGACAAGCACCCCCGAACCGTCAGCACAATAAAACTTCGGGGTGGTGGCCCCCACCCGAGCGGGCGCAATGTCGCCGCCAGGCGACGAGCCGAACGCGAGAGAACTCAGGAAGCAGGCAACGCAGCCAACCGAGCCTCAATCCGCCCAATATCAGCCACCGCAGTCTCCCGCCGCACCTTGATCTTCTCGATCACCTGCTCCGGCGCCTTAGCAATAAACGCCTCATTCCCGAGCTTCCCCTCAGTCTGCGCCAATTCCTTCCGCGCAGCACCGAGATCCTTCTCCAACCGCTTCCGCTCAGCAGCAACGTCAATGGTCCCGGAAGTATCCAACTCCACAGTCACCACACCGCCAGCCAGCGCAACCTCCAACGAAGCACTGACCGAGAACCCGTCCTCCGGCTCAGTAAGCCGCACCAACGACCGAATCGCGCCCGAGTGCCCCTCCGGGAACGCCTCCCCAGCCAACCGCGCAGCAACCTTCTGCCCCGGCTTCAGCCCCTGGTCAGCACGGAACCGCCGAATCTCGGTAATCAACTTCTGCACATCAGCGATCCGAGCGTCCGCAACCGAATCCGCATAACCCTCAACCGCCTTCGGCCAAGCAGCGATCACCAACGACTCGCCACCAGTCAACGCAGTCCACAGCTTCTCCGTCACAAACGGAACGAACGGGTGCAGCAACCGCAGCACTGTGTCCAGCACATGCCCAAGCACCTTCCGCGTAGCCTCAACCCGCGCGGAATCCCCTTGGTACAACTGAACCTTGGCCAACTCCAAATACCAGTCACACAACTCATTCCAGGTGAACTGGTACAACGCATTGGCGACCTTCGCGAACTGGAAGTCCTCGAACAACCCGTCCACGTCAGCCACCAGCGCGGCGAGCCGCCCGAGAATCCACCGATCCGACTCGGTCAGCTCCGAAGCATCCGGCAGCGACCCCTCGACGGTCGCCCCGTTCATCATCGCGAACTTGCTGGCATTCCACAGCTTCGTGCAGAAATTCCGCGACCCGGCGGCCCACTCGTCCGCCAGCGCCATGTCCGTCCCCGGATTGGCCCCGCGCGCCAGGGTGAACCGGGTGGCATCCGCCCCGTAAGCGTCCATCCACTCCAGCGGATCAATGACATTCCCGCGCGACTTGGACATCTTCTTGCCGTTGGCGTCGCGAATCAGGCCATGCAGATACACATGGTCGAACGGCTGCCGCCCGTCCATCTGCTGCACGCCGAACATCATCATCCGCACGACCCAGAAGAACAGAATGTCGTACCCGGTGGACAGCACACTGGTCGGATAGAACTTCGCCAGATCCGCGGTCTCCCCCGGCCAGCCCAGCGTCGACATCGGCCAGAGCCCCGACGAGAACCACGTGTCGAGCACGTCCGGATCCTGCGTCCAGCCCTCGCCCGAGGGAGGCTGCTCGTCCGGCCCCACGCACACGACCTCGCCGCCGGGCCCGTACCAGACCGGGATCCGGTGCCCCCACCACAACTGGCGGGAAATCGTCCAGTCGTGCATGTTGTCGACCCAGTCGAAGTACCGCTTCTCCAGCTCCGCCGGGTGGATCTTCGTCCGCCCGTCGCGCACCGCGTCGCCGGCGGCCTGCGCCAGCTCCGCGACCTTGACCCACCACTGCAGCGACAGCCGCGGCTCCACGACCGTGTCGCAGCGGGAGCAGTGCCCGACCGCGTGCACGTACGGCCGCTTCTCCGCGACGATCCGGCCCTGCTCGCGCAGCGCGGCGACCACCGCGGGCCGCGCCTCGAACCGGTCGAGGCCCTCGAACGGACCGGGCACGGTGACCTCGGCGCGCTCGTTCATCACGGTCAGCATCGGCAGGTCGTGGCGGCGGCCGATCTCGAAGTCGTTCGGGTCGTGCGCCGGGGTCACCTTGACCGCGCCGGTGCCGAACTCCGGGTCGACGTGCCGGTCCGCGACCACCGGGATCTTGCGGCCGGTCAGCGGCAGCTCGATCTCGGTGCCGACCAGGTGCGCGTAGCGCTCGTCGTCCGGGTGCACGGCCACCGCGGTGTCGCCCAGCATCGTCTCGGCGCGCGTGGTGGCCACGACGATCGAGGCGTCGCCGTCGCCGTAGCGGATCGACACGAGTTCGCCGTCGTCGTCGTTGTGGTCGACCTCGATGTCCGACAGCGCCGTCTGGCAGCGCGGGCACCAGTTGATGATCCGCTCGGCGCGGTAGATCAGGCCGGCGTCGTAGAAGTTCTTGAACACCGTCTGGACGGCCTTGGACAGGTTCTCGTCCATGGTGAAGCGCTCGCGGGACCAGTCGACGCCGTCGCCGAGCCGCTTCATCTGGCCCAGGATCTTGCCGCCGTACTCGGCCTTCCACTCCCAGACGCGCTCGACGAACTTCTCGCGGCCGAGGTCGTGGCGCGACAGGCCCTCGCCGGCCAGCTGGCGCTCGACGACGTTCTGCGTCGCGATGCCCGCGTGGTCCATGCCCGGCAGCCACAGCACCTCGTAGCCCTGCATCCGGCGGCGGCGGCTCATCGCGTCCATCAGGGTGTGGTTGAGCGCGTGGCCCATGTGCAGGCTGCCGGTGACGTTCGGCGGCGGCAGTACGATCGAGAACGGCGGCTTCTCCGACGAGGCGTCGGCCGTGAAGTACCCGGCCGCTACCCAGCGGTCGTACATCGGGGCTTCCTCGGCGGCCGGGTCCCAGGCACCCGGAAGGTCGGTTTTCTGCTGCGGAGCGTTCTCGGTCACAATGGACAAGTCTACGAACCCGCCGCGGCGGGGTTACGCAGGGGGAAAGGCGGTGCGCCGATGACTCGGCCGGAGGATCCGGACGACCGGATGGAAACCCATCCGGACCTCATGGACCCCGAGTGGCGCAAGCACGCCCAGCGGGACGCGTGGCTCGGCGCGAAGAAGGACATGAAGAAGCGGCGCAAGCGCGAACGCCGCAGCGCCCCGGCCGCGGTCTACGGCCGCGGCGGCGCGGCGCCCAGCCGCTGGCCCGGGATCGCGGCGATCGTCGGCCTGGTCCTGCTGCTCGCGGCGGCGATCGTGGTGCACCAGGTTCAGCCGATCGGGGTGAACGACGAGAAGATCGGGTACATCCTCGGGCTCGGCTCGTCGGCTGAGACCAGCAGCCAGCCGCTCTAGTCCCGGCGAAGGTCGTTCGCAGGACATCGCGGGGATTTACAACGACGAGGTGGCGGCGAACTCACCAGCCCTCGTCGCGATGACCACCACGCAGCCCGGTTGAAAGCCGCGCTGAGCAGCGCGCGCTGTCCCCAGCCCGCTTGCCGAGGCAGGTTAAGCCGCTGAACTGCTGGCCCCGGTGAACTGGTCGCGCGTGGCCGGTCACGGGGCCCGGGCGTTCATCGGGGCGCCTTCCACCCTGCCCAGGCGACTGTCGCGCTTGGCGCCCCGCCGCGGTCGCCCGAGGATGCACAGTTTGAACTCAACAGGCTAGACTGTGCTTATGCCCGAACACCCGTCCGTCCCGCCGCAGGTAGCCGAGTCCGCCGGGTGGATCCGCGGCGTCGTCGGCCAGTTGCATCGCAGGTTGCGGCAGGTCGACAACGCCGAGATCCTCACGCCGACCCAGACCGCCGTGCTCAACCGGCTGCATCGCGAGGGGCCCGGGACCCAGGCCGAGCTGGCCGCGGCGGAGCACGTGCGGCAGCAGTCCATGGCCGCGACGCTCGGCGTGCTCGACACGCTCGGCTATCTGAACCGCACGCGCGACCCCGCCGACGGCAGGCGCGTCGTGATTTCCCTCTCCGATCTCGGCGCCAAGACCGTCATCGGGATCCGGCAGCACCGCGACGAATGGCTCGCCGCCGCGCTGGCCGACGAACTCACCGAGGACGAACTCGAAACGGTCCGGCGCGCGCTGCCCTTGCTGCAGCGGATCGCCCAGCGCTGACCCATTGACCCTGAGGAGCACTGACGAACACCGCGACCGCCCCCGCGAAATCCCGCTTCGGCGCGCGCCTGGTGACCCCGCTGGTCGCGAGCGCCGTGCTGAATCCGATCAACTCCACGCTCATCGCCGTCGCGCTCGTCCCGATCGGGCAGGCCTTCGGCGCCGGACCGGGCCGCACGGCCTGGCTGATTTCCTCGTTGTACCTGGCCACGGCGGTCGGGCAGCCGGTCGTCGGGCTGCTCGTCGACCGCTACGGCGCGCGGCGCGTGCTGCTCGGCGGCGCGGCCGTGGTGATGGTGGCCGGGATCGCCGGGATGATCCCGATCTCGGTCGAATGGCTCACCGGCGTACGAGCGGTGCTCGGCATCGGCACCTGCGCCGGCTTCCCGGCCGCGATGGCGGTGCTGCGGCGGCGCGCCGACGAGATCGGCGAAGGCGTGCCCGCGCGGGTGTTGTCCGTGCTGGCGATGTCCGCGCAGACGGTCATGGTGATCGGCCCGACGCTCGGCGGTGTGCTGATCGTGCTCTTCGGCTGGCCGGCGATCTTCGCGGTGAACCTGCCGCTGGCTGGGATTTCGCTGGTGCTCACGCTGCTGTGGGTGCCGAAGGACACTCCGGCCGAGAAGCCGACCGAGCGGATCGACGTCGCCGGGATCGCGCTGTTTTCCGCCGCGCTGCTGGTGTTGCTGTGCTACCTGATGGCGCCCGGCATCGGCGATCTGTGGCTGCTGGCCGCGGCGATCGTGCTCGGCGCGCTGTTCGTGCGAGTGGAACTGCGCGCCCGGAAGCCGTTCATCGACCTGCGGATGCTCGCCGCGAACGGCCCGGTCCTGCGCACGTATTCGCGGCAGGCACTGAGTTTCCTCGCGATCTACACGATCATGTTCGGCTACGTGCAGTGGCTCGAAGAGGCTCGCGGGTTCGCCGAATCCGCCGCCGGGTTGCTGCTCCTGCCGATGTCCGGGATCGCGGTAGGCGCGGCCGCGCTGTCCGGCCGTCCGACCGGCGTCCGGCTGCGGCTGCTGCTGGTCGGTGCCGCACTCCTCGCGGGCTCCGTCGCGCTGCTGTTCGTGAACGACGGCACCGCGTTGATCTGGCTGCTCGTGCTCGCCGCGTTGTTCGGTCTGGCGCAAGGGCTCACCAGCGTCGCCAACCAGACGACGCTGTACCGCGAGACTCCGGCCGAGACGATGGGCACCGCGAGCGGGCTCTTCCGGACCGCGCAATACCTCGGCGCGATAGTCGCGGCCACGGTCATCGCGCAGTGCTATGGCGGGCACGCCGACTCCGGCGGACTGCACCGGCTGGCCGTCGTGCTGATCGTGACCAGCGGGTTGCTGCTGATCGTGACCGCCGCGGACCGCGCGCTGCTGCGGGCCGAACGCCGGGAACGGGACCGCGAGGCGGCAGTGTGACGACCCCCGTCTTGGGTTCTGCAAGGCAAAGGCGGACGATGTGCCCATGACTCGCGAAGCTCCGACTGGTGACGTGGACGAAGCCCGCCTCGAAGTGGGCAAGCCGAAAGGCTGGGCGGCCGGGATCCCGGGAGTCGCCGTTTCGCTCGCGCGCGGGGTGGAGCAGATGGGCCCGGTCCGCACCGCGCGCACGCTGCGGCTGCTGAACCAGCGGGACGGCTTCGACTGCCCGGGCTGCGCGTGGCCCGAGCCGCGGCAGGTCGACGGCGAGAAGCGGAAGTTCGCGGAGTTCTGCGAAAACGGCGCGAAGGCGGTCGCCGAGGAGGCGACGAAACGGCGCGTCGGCCGTGAGTTCTTCGCCGCGCATCCGGTGTCCGAGCTGAACGAGCGCACCGACTACTGGCTCGGCCAGCAGGGCCGGCTCACCGAACCGATGGTGCTGCGCGAGGGCGCTTCGCACTACGAGCCGATCTCCTGGGACGAGGCGTTCGGCGTGATCGCGGACGAGCTGAAGGGCTTGGCGAGCCCGGACGAGGCGATCTTCTACACCTCCGGCCGCACCAGCAACGAGGCCGCGTTCGTGTACCAGCTGCTGGTGCGCGCGTACGGCACGAACAACCTGCCGGACTGCTCGAACATGTGCCACGAATCGTCCGGCGCGGCGCTGTCGGCGACCACCGGCATCGGCAAGGGTTCGGTGTCGCTGGCCGACATCCACCAGGCCGACCTGATCGTGGTCGTCGGGCAGAACCCGGGCACGAACCACCCGCGGATGCTGTCCGCGCTGGAGCAGGCGAAGGGCAACGGCGCGAAGGTCGTCGCGGTCAACCCGCTGCCCGAGGCCGGGCTGATGCGGTTCAAGAACCCGCAGAACGTGCGCGGCGTCGTCGGCAAGGGCACGCCGCTGGCCGACGAGTTCGCGCAGATCCGGCTCGGCGGCGACCTCGCGCTGTTCCAGGCGGTCGGGCATCTGCTGCTGCAGTGGGAGGACGCCGCGCCGGGGTCTATTGTGGACCGTGAGTTCGTGGAGAAATCCACGCACGGCTTCGAGGACTGGGCCAAGCAGCTGTGCGAGATCGACTGGCCGGAGACCGAGAAGGCGACCGGGCTGGCCCGCGAGCAGATCGAGCACATCGCGCGGATGATCGCGACGTCCGAGCGCACGATCTACTGCTGGGCGATGGGGTTGACCCAGCACAAGCACGCGGTGCCGACGATCGCCGAGGTCGTGAACCTGGCGCTGGTGCGCGGGATGATCGGCAAGCCGGGCGCGGGCCTGTGCCCGGTGCGCGGCCACTCGAACGTGCAAGGCGACCGCACCATGGGCGTGTGGGAGAAGATGCCCGAGCCGTTCATGGACGCGCTCGACCGGGAGTTCGGCATCGCGGTGCCGCGCAAGCACGGCTGGGACACCGTCGACTCGATCCGCGCGATGCTCGACGGCCGCGGCAAGGTGTTCTTCGCGATGGGCGGCAATTTCGCCTCCGCCACCCCGGATTCGGACCGGACCGCGGACGCGCTGCGGGCGTGCTCGCTGACCGTGCACGTGTCGACGAAACTCAACCGCTCGCACGTCGTCCCTGGCCGCACCGCGCTGATCCTGCCGACGCTCGGCCGCACCGAGCGTGACGACCAGGAATCCGGACGGCAGTTCGTGACCGTCGAGGACTCGATGTCGCAAGTGCACGCCTCGCGCGGCCGGCTGGCTCCGGCGAGCGACGAGCTGCTGTCCGAGGTCGCGATCGTGTGCCGCTTGGCGGAGAAGCTGCTCGGTGCGGACCACTCGGTGCCGTGGCGGTCGTTCGAGAAGAACTACGACCTGATCCGCGACCGCATCGCCGCTGTGGTGCCGGGCTGCCACGACTACAACCAGCGCGTCCGCGAACCGGACGGTTTCGTCCTGCCGCACGCACCGCGCGACTCGCGCGAGTTCACCGGCACGGCGACCGGCAAGGGCACGTTCACGGTGTCGGAGCTGGAGTATCCGGAAGTTCCCGAGGGGCGGCTGCTGCTGCAGACGCTGCGCAGCCACGACCAGTACAACACCACGATTTACGGGCTGTCGGACCGTTACCGCGGGATTGAGGACGGACGCCGGGTCGTGTTCGTGCACCCGGACGACCTGGCCGCGCTGGGGGTCGCGGACGGCGAGATCGTGGACCTGGTCTCGGAATGGCGGGACGGGGACCGGCGCGCGCCGAGCTTCCGGGCGGTGGCTTACCCGACGGCTCGCGGGTGCGCGGCGGCGTATTTCCCGGAGGCGAATGCGTTGGTGCCGCTGGATTCTGTTGCGGAGAAGTCGAATACGCCGGTGTCGAAGGCGGTCGTGATTCGACTGGAGCCGCACCACCACGCGTGACCTGCTCGTGAGTGGCGGTGCCGGTCAGAACCCCGGCACCACCACCCGCGAGGCGTCAGTCGATGCAGTTGTCACCGTCTGACGTGACGGGCTGCGGCTGGTCGGCCTTCACCGGCACCCCAGCCGCAGACCCGCCGTCCGACACCCCCGGTCCTGAGTAGACCTTCCCGAGCACCACCTGGATGTGCCCAGCCGGAACGTCTGCTGATTCCTTAATGGACAGTCCGCCCAGTTCCTTCGCCACCTCCGCGCCCTCGGCGGCGAGCGCGGCCGGGTAGCGCACGATCGACGTCCGCTGCGACGGCGCGTTTCCGTCGGCGGTGGCGGCGAATCCCTTGCCCTTCAGCACATCCGCGACCCGCGCCGCGAGACCCGACGCGCCACCGGCGTTGGAAATCTCCACCGATGCCTTCGGCGCACCAGGCGGAGCGGCGGGCGGCGCCGCTCCGATCAAGCCCGACGCAAACGCTTTCACCTGCGCCGGATCCACCTGCACCGCGGTCGCCGTGGGATGGGATTTGTCGTACCGGTAGTCCGGGTTCACGACCGGGATCGTCGTGAACTGGATGCCGCCGCCGGACACCCCGCGCATTTTGCTGACGAAGTCCAGGATGTTCCACGACTGGTCCAGCACCACCGACCGCTTCACCGCGTCGATGAGATCGCTCAGCTTCCCCGGATCAGCGAGCGTCCCGGCCGAGAGCACCTCGTGCGCCATCGAAGCGAGGAACACCTGCTGCCGCCGCATCCGGCCGAAGTCGGTGCCGGGCAGGTTGTCTCGCTGCCGCACGAACGCCAGCGCGGCGCCGCCGGAGAGCCGCTGCTTGCCCGCCGGGAAGTCCGCGCCCGAGTTCTCGTCCTTGGTGGCCTTCTTCAGGCACACCTCGACCCCGCCGACGGCCTTGCTGATCTCGGAAAAACTCAGCAGGTTGACCTCGGCGTAGTGGTCGATGGTGACGCCGGTGAGATCCTCGACCGCCTGCCGCGTCGACTTGCGCGCCGCGGTCATCGAGTCCTTCTCGATCTTGTCCTTGTCGGTCTCGCCGGCCGCGCGCAGTTTCGACGCCTCGGCCGCCTTGCCGCGGCCGAACGCGGCGTTGATCTTGCCTTTCCCGCCGGGCATGGAGACGTACGAATCGCGCGGGATGGAGAACGCCTTGACCTCCTGCTGCCCGTCCGGGATCCGCAGCACGATCAACGTGTCGGTGAGGTCGTCGCCGTTCGCGCCCGCGCGCAGTTCGTCCAGGACGCTCTGCGGCAGCGGGGTCCCGTCCGGGCCTTTGCGCGCGTCCCGGCCGACCAACAGGATGTCCAGCGCCCCGTCGGCGTGCTTTTGGCCTTCTTCCACCGATCCGCCGGCGCCGATGACGTCGCTGCGCGTGATGTCGTCCAGCGCCGACAGCGTCGAGAACCCGTAGGCCGTGCCGGCGAACACCACCATCGACAGCGCGCCGGCGATAACTTTCCCTGCGATCCGCACGCCCCTCTGGACGTCCGGCGGCCCCGATTTGCTGCATTCGTGACACAGCTCACAGCTCAGCGCAGGTGTGAGGCTCCGTTCATGTCCAAGATCGAGCCGGACGCCCAGGGCGTGTCCGACGAGGCCAGGAACACCACCGCTTCGGCGATTTCCTCCGGCTCGGCCACCCGGCCGAACGGGCTCTGCTCCCGCACCTGATCAGTGACTCGGTCGGCGACGCGCTCGGTCGCGGTGAAGCCCGGAGCCACGGACGTAACCGAAATGCCGTGCGGGGCCAACTGGACCGCCATCGATTGGCCGAACGAATGCAGCGCGGCCTTGCTCGCGCCGTACGGGAGGTATTCGGGTTCGCCGCGGAACGCCCCGCGCGACCCGATGTTCACGATCCGGCCGGGCACGCCGCGAGCGATCAGGTGGCGGGCGACGTGGAAGGAAACGTTGGCCGCGCCAAGCAGGTTGACGTCCAGCGTGCGCCGCCACGCCTCTTGCCAGTCCACGTAGGACATTTCGCTGATCGGCGTGCGCGTGGCCGGAGTGGTCCCGACCGCGGCGTTGTTGACCAGCACGTCGACCCCGCCGAGCTGTTCCTCGGCGACGTCGGCGATCCATTGCGCGGCATCAGGGTTGCCGAGGTCGCCGGACACGAGCACGTGCCCGGAACCGGGCAGCGCCTCGAGCGTCTCGCGCGCGGCCTCCCGGTTGGATCCACAGTGGACAGCGACCCGGTCGCCCCGGGTGGCGAAGGCGACGGCGATGGCGCGGCCGATCCCGCGCGAGGCTCCGGTGACGAGGACGTTCATTTCGCGAACAACCGCGTCTCGTCGCGGAAAGCCTTGAACTCCAGCGCGTTCCCGGCCGGGTCGTGCAGGAACATCGTCCACTGCTCCCCCGGCTCGCCGGCGAACCGCTGGTACGGCTCGATCACGAACTCGGTGCCCGCCGCGCGCAGCCGCCCGGCCAGCTCGTGGAAGCTGTCGACATCCAGCACCAGCCCGAAATGCGGCACCGGCACGTCGTGCCCGTCGACCGGATTGCGGCCCGATTCCGCGCGGGCGCCCGGGACCGCGTGCGTGACGACCTGGTGGCCGTGGAAGTTCCAGTCGACCCACGCGTCCGATGAGCGGCCTTCCGCGAGCCCGAGCACGGCGCCGTAGAACTCGCGGGCCTTCGGCAGGTCGTCGACCGGTATGGCCAGGTGGAAGGCGGGACGGACGGCCATGAGGCACTCCTTCGGCACGGGGATCGGTGTCTCCACGTTGACTGGCTGATGTCTGAATGTCAACATTAGGACGTGGAAGTCACCCCCCTGAGGAAGGCGGCGCGCCGCGGGCTCGCCGACGAAGCCGCCGACCGGGTGCGCGAAGCGATCTTCGCCGGCCATTTCCGGCCCGGCGCGCCCCTGCGCGAGGTCGAACTCGCCGCGTCGCTGGAAATCAGCCGCGGTTCGGTACGCGAGGGCATCGCCCAGCTCGCCCGGGAAGGCCTGGTCCGCTGCGGCTGGCATCGGCCGACCACGGTGGTCGACGTGACCGCCGAGGATGTCGCAGAGGTCTACTCGGTGCGCGCCGCCCTGGACCGGCTGGCCGCGGTCACCGCGCGCACCGCTGCGACCGCCGAGGACCTGGACGCGCTGGACGCGTTAGTCGCGGAGTTGGCCACGGCCGTCCGCACGAACGCGGACGGCCCGCGACTGCTGGCGCTGGATATCGCTTTCCATGACCGCGTCTACGCGGCGGCGGGCAACGGACGTCTCACCGAGGCGTGGGAAGCCGTGCGCTCGCAGGTCTTCCTGTTCCAGCTGCAGCGGGTTTCGCTCGGGCATGAGCATTACCGGGCTCGGGTGGTGGCTGAGCATCGGGAATTGGCGGAGCTGATTCGCGCCGGAGACCGGGGACGGTTAGCCCGAGTGGCCGAACATCACGTGGAGTCCGCGAGGGAAAGCCTGCTCGACCGCCTCCGAACCGAGTAGTTCCACGCATCCGCCGCGCTTCCCGGCCTGCCAGGATCCTTGCGTGGACCCGGACCCGAGCGAACCGACCCAAGCCCGCCCCGCGCTCGCCGGTGCGCTGCACGGCGCGGGCGCGTTTCTGGTCAGCGCCTTGGTGCTCTGCGCGCTCGCGGTCGGAGTGGCGGCTGGTTCGAAGGGGCTGAGCTTGCCGGCCGTGCTCGGGATCATCGTGCTCGCTTCCTTCACGCAGTGGGGGCTTTTCGCGCTGCCGGTCGCGGCCGGGATCGGCGCGCTGGTCGCTTCGGGGGGCCAGCCGAAACGAGCAGCGCGCCGCGCCTGGCTCACGGTTTGCCCGCTCACCTTGGCATTCCCGATCCTCTTCGCCGCTGTGGCCGCTATGCGACTGGAGTAACCTCTTTCGCCCGCGCGAGCGCCTCGTCGATCCGCTTGTTGCTCGTCATGCTCATCGTCACCAGAGTCATCGACACGAGCACCCCCGCCGCCCCGACGTACGGCACCCGCACCCCGGCCGTCGCGGCGAGCCAGCCGCCAAGCGCGGCACCCGCTGGTGCGGCCGAGGCCGAGACCAGGCGCGAAGCCGCGGCGACCCGGCCCATCAGCCGCGCCGGGACCACGACCTGTCGCAGCGATCCGCCGAGCACCATGGTCGCTGCCATGGCGCAGCCGCACAGCGCGAACATCGCCCCGGCGAGCCATGGATCGCGGGCGAGGCCGAACACCAGCACCGCGCCGCCCTCGACCACCGCGGTCACGGTGAGCGCGGTGCCGGTGCCCAGCCACTTCTCCAGCGGCCCGGCGAGCACCATCGCGCCCACCAATCCCCCGGCGGCTTCCGCGGCGAGCAGGAAGCCGTACCCGGCGGTGTGCAGGCCGAGCGCGTCCTTCGCGAACACCACCAGCACCGCCCCGAAAGCGCCGAACGCCAGGTTCCCGACGGCGGGCCGCAAGGCGAGGCCCAGCAGCAGCCGATCCTTGACTACGTAAGCGAAACCCTCCTTCGAGTCCGCCCATACCGAGCGTCCCGATTCGCGTTTCGGCACCGGGGCCGGCGGCAGGGTCCGGATCAACACCGCACTGGCCACGTAGGTCAGCGCGTTCACCGCGAACGGCAGCGTTCTTCCCACGGTGAAAAGGAAACTCCCGACCGGCGGCCCGGCGAACTGTCCGGCGGCGGTGGACGCCCCGCGCAGGTAGCCGTTGGCCCGCCGGAGCAAAGTCTGGTCCCGCGCGAGCAAATCCGGCAGGTACGCCTGCGCGGCGGTGTCGAAGAACAACGTGCCGGTGCCGAGCAGGAACGCCACCACGAGCAGGACCGGAATGCTGAGCCAGCCGAACGCACCCGCGGCGACCGTCAGCACCAGCAACACCGCCCGCGCCAGGTCGGCGATCCACATCGTGCGCCGCCGGTCCCACCGGTCGACCAGCGCGCCCGCGAACAACCCGGCCACCGGATACGGCGCGAGCACCGCCACCGTCACCAAGCTGACCACGAGCGGATCGCTGTTCAGCAGCAGCGCCAGCAACGGCAACGCCGCGACGTACGCGCCGTCGCCGAGAGAACTGACTGTCGCGGCGGTCCACAAGCGACTGAACGCGGGAGGCATCTTCGGATTGGTCATCGGGCCGCACCCGGCCCCGGACGGAAGAACGCGACCGCGACGGTGGCGGCTGCCTCGTCGGCGTCGCGCGCGTCCCGCAACTCGTCAAGCAGTTCGGCCAGCCGGCGCTCGAACTCCTCGAACTGCGTCTCGCTGATCCGCGTGTGCTGCATCCGGACGTACCGGCGCGAGCCCTCGGGAGCGGTCGAGAGGTCGTTGATCGCGTGCTGCATCAGCACATCCCGCTGTCCCGCGGCGGGTTCGGGCAGCTCGATGCTCTTGCCGACGTGCGCGTAGTAGCGCTCCAGCACGCCGCGCACCTTCCGCGTGCGCACGACGTGCACGAGCCCGGCCCGCTCCAGCACGCGCATGTGGTAGCTGGAACTGCCTTTCGCGATGTCCAGCTGCTCGGCGACCTGCGTGATCGTCGCGGGCCCGTCGCGCAGCACCGCGAGCACGCGGTGCCGCACGACGTTGCTGACCGCGCGCAGCTGATCGGTCGTCTCCACCTGGACAGATTCTTGGGGCGGGACATAGCCCGCCTGGTCGTCCCCAGTCATGGGGACAATGGTCAACGACTCTTGACCATTTGTCCAGTGCTAATTTTCGGAGCAGCGTTCGCCGGCGGCTCAGCCGCCGAAGAGCCCGACCACCTTCCGGATCAGCTCGACCACGCCGTAGGCGAACGGGGCGAGCACCCACAGCCAGGCGATCACCAGCAGGAGGGTCCGGCCGCCGGAGCGGCCCTCGGCACTCGTCATCACGCCTCACTCCCCACCGCGGTCTGCCCGGCCGGCTCGTGGAACTTCTCCTTCACCGGGCGCACGCACTCGTTCGCGACGAACCCGACCACCAGCAGACCGATCATGATCCAGAACGACAGCTGGTACAGGTCCGGCCCGGTCTTGCCCGCGGCCTTCTGGCTGTCCGCGATCCCGTCCACGATCAGCGGCCCGAGCACGCCCGCCGCCGACCACGCGGTCAGCAGCCTGCCGTGGATCGCGCCGACCTGATAGGTGCCGAACAGGTCCTTGAGGTACGCCGGAAGCGTGGCGAACCCGCCGCCGTAGAAGGACAGGATCAGCATCGCGCACAGCACGAACACGAGCTTGGACCCGTTCGTGGTCAACGCGATCACCAGGTACAGCAGCGCGCCGACGCCGAGGTAGAACCGGTAGATGTTCTTGCGCCCCACCAGATCCGATGTGGACGACCAGACGAACCGGCCCAGCATGTTGGTCAGCGAGAGCAGCGCGACGAACCCGGCGGCGGACGCGGTGCTCACCGGGGCCGAGGTGTGCTTGAAGAAGTCGGTGATCATCGGCGCGGCCTTCTCCAGGATGCCGATGCCCGCGGTCACGTTGAGGCACAAGACAATCCAGAGACACCAGAACTGCGGCGTCTTCAGCGCGTTCGCCGCCGAGACGTTCGCCGTGGAGATCATCGGTTTGGCCGCGGTCTGCGCCGCCGCGCGCGCCGGACGCCAGTCGTCGGCCGGGACGCGGACGATCAGCACGCCCAGCGTCATGAACACCGCGTACACGATCCCGTGAATCAGGAACGCCGTCGCGATGTCGCCCGTCGTGGGCGAGGTGCCGAGCATCGCCGACGACCACGGCGACGCGATCAGCGCGCCGCCGCCGAAGCCCATGATCGCGATCCCGGTGGCCATGCCCGGCCGGTCCGGGAACCATTTGATCAGCGTCGACACCGGCGAGATGTAGCCGATGCCGAGACCGATCCCGCCCACGCCGCCGTAACCGGCCACGACGAGCCAGAACTGTCCGGTCGCGACGCCCAGCGCGGCGAGCAGGAAGCCGGTGGAGAAACAGACCGTGGCGACGGCCATGGCCCAGCGCGGGCCGTTGCGCTCCACGAGCGTGCCGCCGAACGCGGCGGAAAGGCCCAGCATCACGATGCCGAGCTGGAACGGCAGCCCGGATTGCGTGCCGGACAGTCCCAGAGTCTTCTCCAGCGGCGTCTTGAAGACGCTCCACGCGTAGGCTTGGCCGATCGACAGGTGGATGGACAGCGCAGCGGGCGGCACGAGCCAGCGGGTCCAGCCAGGCGGTGCGACGATGCGGGAACGGGCAAGGAAGCCGGGGACAGCCATCGGCGGTCTCCTCCCAACAGTGACGAGGTGCTGGGAATGGTTTACCAGATCCACGGCGTTGCGCCGGATGACTGTCGAATGACTTGAGAATGTCTTGTCGATGACAACAAAAATCGACGCCGAAGCGGACAACGAGGACGAGCGGAGCAGGCGATGGGCAGAGTGACGGTACGGCGGCCGGTACGGCGGATCTCCGCGACCGGCGAGCGGCGCCGGCCGGACTCGCTGGCCGCCGAGGAGCCCTTGGAGCTGCGGGTCGGCGGCAAGGCGCTGGCAGTGACAATGCGCACTCCCGGCCACGACGTCGAACTGGCGCACGGCTTCCTGTTGTCCGAAGGCGTGCTGGGGTCCCGTGAGGACGTGGCTGTCGCGCGTTACTGCGACGGCGTCGACGACCAGGGCCGCAACACCTACAACGTGCTCGACATCGCACTCGCCGAGGGCGTCGCCCCGCCGGACACCGGCGTCGAGCGGAACTTCTACACCACCTCGTCGTGCGGCGTCTGCGGCAAGGCCGCACTGGACGCGGTGAAGCTGCGCAGCCGGTTCTCCCCCGGCGCTTCGGAATTCACCGTGAAGACCGACGTCCTCACCCAGATGCCGGATCGGTTGCGGGAACAGCAAAAGGTGTTCTCGTCCACCGGCGGCCTGCACGCCGCCGGACTGTTCACTTCGGACGGTCAGCTCGTCGTGGTGCGCGAGGACGTCGGACGGCACAACGCGGTGGACAAGGTGCTCGGCTGGGCTCTGCAGGCGGGCCGGATCCCCGCCCCGGACTTGGGGCTGCTGGTCTCCGGCCGCGCCTCGTTCGAGCTGGTGCAGAAGGCCGCGATGGCCGGCATCGGGCTGCTCGCCGCGGTGTCCGCGCCGTCGTCGCTAGCGGTGGAACTGGCCGAGGAGAACGGCATGACGCTGATCGGGTTCCTGCGCGGCGACAGCATGAACCTCTACACCGGAGACCAGCGCCTGCTCACCTGATCACGCTTCGGCGGGCACCCAGTTGCCGTGGAAACCGTGCGGGACCCGGTCCGGAAGGTGCACGGCGGCAACGGTTTCGAGGGTGCCCGCGTCGAGCAGGACGAGATCGCTGCGCGCCTCGGCCGCGTCGTAGACATAGCCCATCAGCACGCCCTCGTCCTCGCCCGCGTCCGCACGGGACGGAACGAACACGAACTCGCCCGGCTCGCGGCCGGGACCGAACCGGTGCGCCTCCACGGATCCCTTGCGGAGGTCGTGTTTGTACACCGCGCCGACGCTGCGGGACCGGTCGTCGAGCGCCGTCGCGTAGCCGTACCGGTGCGGCAACCCGACGAGACGTTCGTCCACTCGCGGGAACTCCTGGCCGTGCTCGTCGATCCGTTCCTCGACGACCTTCCCGAGCGTGAGGTCGACAGTCCACCGGTCGAGCGTCGGCTCGCCCTCGGCCGGGCCGTGCAGCGCGCGGTCGAACATCTTCGGATGCCGGACGACGTCGAGCACGATCCGGTCGTCCTCGTCGTAGGCGTTGAGCGGGTGGAAGACGTAGCACTGGCCGACGTCGAACCAGCGGACGTCGCTGTTGTCCCCCTCGCGCGGCATCACGCCGATGCGCGCCGGGTAGTCCGGATTCCACCGGTACGGCAAGGAACTCACGCCGCGGCCGGTGCGCGCGGTCAGCGGGTCGGGGACGTCGACCGGCACCGGGACCTGGTCCGGATCGAAGGTGACCGGCAGGTCGTAGAACACGACATACCGTTCGGTGAGCGAGAAGTCGTGCATCATCGGCGCGCCGGTGACCTCGACGTCGAACGTGCGCCGCGCCCGTCCGTCGGTGCCGACCACCGAATACTGGACCTTGTTCCCCAGTCCGAATTGGTAGGAGACGGCGTGCAGCTCGCCGGTCCTCGGGTCGCGCTTCGGGTGTGCGGTGTATCCGGAGAGGGTGCCGTCGAAGTCGCAGATGCCCAGGGTGTCCAGCTCCTCGCTGAGCTCCCATTGCGGCAGCCCTCCCTCGACTAGCGCGATCGTGCGCCCGGCGTGCCCGATGACGTTGGTGTTGGCCCCGCCTTCATCGGTGCCGACCCGGCGGCTGCGGTACCACTCGGCCCGGCCGTCGCGCAGCCGCACGCCGTGCACCATGCCGCGGCCGATGAACCAGTGGTGCATTTCCGGATCCGGATCGGTCGGGTTCGGCCCGTTGCGCAGGTAGCGGCCGTCGAGGTAGTCGGGCAGCTGCCCGGTCACCGTCAGCCGGGTGCTCGTGTACTCGCGCTCGACCGGTGCGAAGTTGCCTTCGAGGAAGTGATTTCCCATGACGCGCTCCGTCCATAACGTGGTTATGGTCATCGGTATAACAGGGTTATGGGATACTGGCAAGCATGAGCGAGCGGACTCGGGGCGAACACGCGCGGACGCAACTGGTCGAGGCGGCGATCCGGCTGCTGGCCGACGGCGGCGCGGAAGCACTGCAGGCCCGCAAGCTGGCGGCCGAGATCGGCGCGTCCACAATGGCCGTCTACACCCACTTCGGCGGGATGGCCGCGCTCACCGATGCCGTTGCGCGAGAAGGGTTTCGACGGCTGATCGCGAACATGGCGACCGTCGGGCAGAGCGACGATCCGGTGGCCGATCTGTACGGCCTCGCGTTGGCCTACCGCCGCACCGCGGTGGAGCACCCCGAGCTGTTCACGCTGATGTTCCGCGAGGCGGGCGCGCGCGGGCAAGCGGTCGGGGACCTGATGAGGGAGAGCCCGGACAGCGAGGCCGCTGCGTCCTTCCGAGGCATGGTCGCGGCCGTCTCGCGCACGATCGAGGCCGGACGGCTCAAGGGCGATCCGCTGTCGGTCGCCTCACAGATCTGGAGCGCGATCCACGGCTATGTCACCCTCGAACTGCTGGGCCACTTCGGCCGGGGCGACCGAGGAGTGGCCGAGGTGCTCTCGCCACTCTGCGTGACACTCGTCGTCGGGCTCGGAGACAGCCCTGCCGCCGCTCGGGCGTCCGTGGGTCTGGTCACAACAACCCTATGAAGATCTTCTGAAGGCAACGTTTTGCCCCTTCGCCACGTCTTACGCTATATGGGTGAGGGGGATTGGGTGAACGAGGAGACTGAGGGCCGAAGGCGGGTGAGCCGCCGGTCCATGCTGATCGCGGGCGCCTCGGGCCTCGGCATCGCCGGGCTCGCGGTGGGGAGCGCGACCGGCGTGGTGCCGTTCAACCAAGCGATGCAGCGGGCACTGGGCGTGACGTCGTCGACGCCGGTCACCCAGCTCGGCAGCATGCGGGTGGAACGCGTCTACTCGCACGCCCGCGGCCGGGAAGTGGACCTCGTTTTCCAGCTGCCGAGCAAGAAGCCGCCGGCCGGTCTCCCGATGTCCCTGATGCTGCACGGCCTCCACGGATCCGCCCGCTCCGCCGCGCCGAGCGGCCTGCTGAAGCAGCTGGCCAGCGACGTCGCCCGCAAAGCCGTGCCGGCGTACGGCTTCGTCGCGGTCGACGGCGGCGACAATTACTGGCACCAGGTCCGTCCCGGCGACGACCCGATGGCGATGCTCCTGGAAGAAGTCCCGCAGTGGCTGCGCGCCCGCGGCTTCGGCGGCACGGACGGCCTGCCGTTCGCCTGCGCCGGGGTGTCGATGGGCGGATTCGGCGCGCTCCTGTACGCCCGCCGCCGAGCCGAACGCCGCCAGCCGCCAGCCGCGGTCGCCGCGATCGCGCCCGCGCTGCTCACGTCGTGGCCGGAAATGGCGAAACGCCGCATTTTCACCGGCATGACGGACTGGACGTCGCTCGACCCGCTGCGCCACCAGGCGTCTTTGCAGGGCATTCCGACGGCGGTTTACTGCGGGACGGAAGATCCGTTCATCACCGGCGTGCGGCGGTATATCGCGGAAACGCACCCGACCATTGGCTACACGGCGCACGGGAAGCACAGCGACACGTTCTTCCGGACAACGGTGCCCAGCATGGTGGGGTTCTTGGGGAAGCATTTGCGGCAGAAGGTCTGAGCCTGCTTCGCCGGGATCAGCGGAAAAAGCCCAGTTCCTCGATCGTATGCGTCGGCGTGCCCAGGAACAGGTCCGGCGACACCGGCCCGTAGGCGACATTCAACGTGTCCAGCCGGTAATGCCAATTGCCGCTGCGGAAACCGGTGAAGCGGTAATTCACCTGCCACCGCAGCCATTCCCCGCGAGCCAGGCGACGCGCCGGAGGGCGGCGCGGGCGGCCGGACCGCCTCCCAAAATGGGTGGTTTCCAGTTTCACCCGCAGCAGGTCGTCGGCCTCGTCGAGGCGAACTGTCGAATCCAGCGGCGACGGTGCTTTGTCCCGCTCGCCTTCCCAGGCCGCACACCGCGGTTCGAAATCCGTCTCCTCGCCCATCCGCACCACATGGGTGAAGGGCGCGGGCAACGCCGGAAGAGAGAACGCGATCGGGGCCGCATTGCGGCGAGCCGCCTCCACCCCGCCGCGGGATTTCTTCGTCCACGAGGTGCACACCCACTGCACTACCGCATCCATAGCGGCAATCCTTCACCGCGAAGGACACTCGCCGCGAGCGAGTTACGAGACCCAGCGGGCCACGACGGACATCACCCAGAACCCGACCAGCCCCGCCAGCGCCGTCAGCAGCGACCAGCGCAGCTGAAGCGCCCGGGTCTCCGACGCACGCCACCGGCGCAGGAACAGCCACGACACCACGTACAGCGGGATCGGCAGCAGCGGCAGCGCCGACAGCCGGGTGCCGACCGCCACCAGGCAGACCAGCGTGCACAGCGCCAGCATGATCTCGGCCGCGCGGGGCAGCCACGGGAAGCGCGTGAACACCGACGCGGCTACCCGCTCGCTCAACTCCAGGATGCCGACGACCGGCGCGGCGGCGGGCTCGGTCTCGGCGGGCACCGCATCGCCGGGGTCGGCAGTCTCGTCCCCCCGGGGTGCGGTCAGCGGCACGGTTGTCATCCTGTCCATTATCGCGCCTGCCGCCGACACCCGGACAGCCGACTCCTGCTAACGCCCGGCGGACGCCGGGTCAGGCCGACTTTTCGCCGCGCTCGCTGCGAGTGCGACGCGACGGCTGGCGAGCCACGATCGTGGGGTTGACGTTCTCCCGCACGGTCTGCTCGGTGATCACGACCTTCGCCACGTCCTCGCGGCTCGGGATGTCGTACATGACCGGCTGGAGGACTTCCTCCATGATCGCGCGCAGGCCGCGGGCGCCGGTGCCGCGCAGGACGGCCTGGTCCGCGATGGCCTCGAGCGCGGTCTTGGTGAACTCCAGCTCGACGTTGTCCATCTCGAAGAGCTTCTTGTACTGCTTCACCAGCGCGTTGCGCGGCTGCGTCAAGATCGAGACGAGCGATTCCTTGTCCAGGTGGTTCACCGTCGCCACGACCGGGAGCCGGCCGATGAACTCCGGGATCAGCCCGAACTTGATCAGGTCCTCCGGCATCGTCTCGGAGAACACGTCGCTGCCCTCGATCTCGGCCTTCGTGCGGATCTCCGCGCCGAAGCCGAGGCCCCGCTTGCCGACCCGCTCGTTGATGATCTTTTCCAGCCCGGCGAACGCGCCCGCGACGATGAACAGCACGTTCGTGGTGTCGATCTGGATGAATTCCTGGTGCGGGTGCTTGCGCCCGCCCTGGGGCGGCACCGACGCGGTGGTGCCCTCGAGGATCTTCAGCAGCGCCTGCTGCACGCCCTCGCCGGACACGTCGCGGGTGATCGACGGGTTCTCGCTCTTGCGGGCGATCTTGTCGACCTCGTCGATGTAGATGATGCCGGTCTCGGCGCGCTTGACGTCGTAGTCCGCCGCCTGGATCAGCTTCAGCAGGATGTTCTCGACGTCCTCGCCGACGTAGCCCGCCTCGGTGAGCGCGGTGGCGTCGGCGATGGCGAACGGGACGTTCAGCAGCTTCGCCAGCGTCTGCGCGAGGTAGGTCTTGCCGCAGCCGGTGGGGCCGAGCATCAGGATGTTGGACTTGGCCAGCTCGACCGGCTCGTCCTTGGAGTCCTTCGGGCCGGACTTGTCGTCGGCCTGGATGCGCTTGTAGTGGTTGTACACCGCGACCGCGAGCGTCTTCTTCGCGTCGTCCTGGCCGATGATGTACTGCTCGAGGAACTCGTGGATGTCGGCGGGCTTCGGGAGCTCGTCGAGCTTCACGTCGCCGGCTTCGGCCAGCTCCTCTTCGATGATCTCGTTGCAGAGGTCGATGCACTCATCGCAGATGTAGACCCCTGGCCCGGCAATGAGCTTCTTCACCTGCTTCTGGCTCTTGCCGCAGAAAGAACACTTCAGCAGGTCGCCGCCGTCACCGATCCGTGCCATGGCCGTTGACCTCGTCCCCTCCGGTGCGCGGGCGCACCTGCACAACTGTTTGGCGACCCCGGGACTGCCAGGCGTTCCCGGGACCAACACGCATTGCCACCGACGGTACCCGCCCGAAGGCGCGGGCGGGAACACCCGACCCCCATAGGGCACGTCGACGACCGACAGTAGACCAGCGGACCGGTGCGCGTCGCGGATTCGCCGCGCACCGGCCCGTCGCGGTCAGTTCGCCGAGGCCTTCCGGTACGGAAGCACCTCGTCGATCAGGCCGTAGGCCTTGGCCTCTTCGGCGGTGAGGATCTTGTCCCGCTCGATGTCGGCCTTGATCTCGTCCGGTTCCTTGTTCGTGTGCTTCGCCAGGATGACCTCCATCTGGCGGCGCACGCGCTGGATCTCGTTGGCCTGGATCTCCAGGTCCGAGACCTGCCCGTAGGTGCCCTCGGTGGCCGGCTGGTGGATCAGCACGCGCGCGTTCGGCAGCGCCATGCGCTTGCCCGGCGTGCCCGCCGCCAGCAGCACCGCGGCGGCCGAGGCGGCCTGGCCGAGGCACACGGTCGAGATGTCCGGGCGGATGTACTGCATGGTGTCGTAGATCGCCATCAGCGACGTGAACGACCCGCCCGGGGAGTTGATGTAGATGCTGATGTCGCGGTCCGGATCCTCGTGCTCGAGGTGCAGCAGCTGGGCCATCACGTCGTTCGCCGACGCGTCGTCCACCTGCACGCCGAGGAAGATCGTCCGCTCCTCGTACAGCTTGTTGTACGGGTTGGACTCCTTCACGCCGTAGCTGGTGCGCTCGACGTAGGACGGGAGGATGTACCGCGACTGGGGCGACAGGGTATTCGGGGCCCGGAAGTCACCCGGGAGCCGGAAGTTGCTCATGATGCTCTCCTGTGTGCTTCGGGACTCAGTTGCTCGACGTCAGGCCGCTGTCGCGGGTCAGCACGTGGTCGACGAAGCCGTAGTCCTTCGCCTCCTGCGCGGTGAACCAGCGGTCGCGGTCGCCGTCCTTGATGATCTGCTCGGTGGTCTGGCCGGTCTGCTCGGCGGTGATCTTCGCGAGCTCCTGCTTCCACTTGTTGAACAGGTCGGCCTGGATCGCGATGTCGGAGGCGGTGCCGCCGACGCCCGCGGAAGGCTGGTGCATCAGGATGCGCGCGTGCGGGAGCGCGTAGCGCTTGCCGGGGGTGCCCGAGGAGAGCAGGAACTGCCCCATCGAGGCCGCCATGCCCATCGCGTAGGTCGCCACGTCCGGCTTGATCAGCTGCATGGTGTCGTAGATCGCGAACCCGGCGGTCACCGAGCCGCCCGGCGAGTTGATGTAGAACCGGATGTCCGATTCCGAGTCGTCCGCGTCGAGCAGCAGGAGCTGCGCGGTGAGCCGGTTGGCGACCTCGTCGTTGACCTCGGAGCCGAGAACGACGATGCGCTCCTGGAGCAACCGCTCGAACACCGAGTCGGTGAGGTTGAGCCCCGCGGTGCCGGTCCGCCCCTCGGGCATGTGCTGCTTCACGTCTGCCTGCCTTTTCACCGGCGACGGGCCGCCTGTGAGAGCCGCGCCGCCGCTGTCGTGTTCAGATGCTTGAGATCTTGCAACCGACCCTAACGAACTTGGGCGGTGCAGAATGCCTGACACCGCCCAAGTTCGCTTACAGCTTTACTCCGCGGGGGTCGCCGCCGCTTCTTCGGTGACCTGGGTCTCCTCTTCGGCCGCCGCGGTGTCCGACTCGTCGGCGCCGAACAGCTCGGTGAGGTCGACCTCGGACCCGGACGCGTCCTTCACCGTGGTGCCGCGCACGACCGAGGCGAGCGCCTTGCCGCGGCGGACGTCGGCGTAGATCGCGGTGAGCTGGCCGGACTGCTGGGCCCGCTGCACGTACTCGTCCGGGCTGACGCCGAAGCGCTGCGCCTGGTAGATGATCCGCTCGGTGAGCTCGCCGTCGTTGACCGACGTCTTCTCCTTGTCGGCGATGGTGTCCAGCAGCAGCTGCGTGCGGACGGCCTTCTCCGACTCTTCCTTGACCTCGGCGTTGAACTCGTCGAGGGTGCGGCCCTCGGCCTCGAGGGCCTTGGCGAACTGCTCCTCGTCGTGGTCGAACGGGTGGATCGCGTCGTGCTTGCGGTTCTCGATCTCGGCCTCGAGGACCTTCTCCGGCAGCGGCACCTCGGTGCGCTCCAGGAGGATCTCGAGGACCTTGTCGCGCGCCTGGACGCCCTGCTGCATCGTCTTGACGCGGCCGAGCCGGGTGCGCAGGTCCCCGCGCAGCTCGTCGATCGTGTCGAACTCGCTCGCCAGCTGGGCGAACTCGTCGTCGGCCTCGGGCAGCTCGCGCTCCTTGACCGACTGCACGGTGACGGTGACCTCGGCGTCCTGGCCGGCGAACTCGCCCGCGACCAGCTTGGTGGTGAACACCTTGGTCTCGCCGGCGCTCGCGCCGACGATGGCCTCGTCGATGCCGTCCACGAGCTGGCCGGAGCCGATCTCGTAGGACAGCCCCGTGGTGGAGGCCTCCTCGACGGGCTTGCCGTCGACGCTGGCCGAGAGGTCGATCGACACGAAGTCGCCGGTCTGGGCCGGGCGCTCGACGCCGCTCAGGGTGCCGAAGCGGGCGCGCAGCTCGTCGAGCTGCTCGGCGACCTCTTCGTCGGTGGTCTCGACGTCGTCGACGCTGATCTCGAGGCCCTCGAGGTCGGGCAGCTCGATCTCCGGCCGCACGTCGACCTCGGCGCTGAACTCCAGCACCTCGCGGTCCTCGAGCTTGGTCACCTCGAACTCGGGCTGGCCGAGCGTCCGGACCTCGCCCGCGCGGACGGCCTCGATGTACTTGGCCGGGATGGCCTCGTTGACGACCTCGTCGAGCACCGGCGCGCGGCCGATCCGGCTTTCCAGGACGCGAGCGGGGACCTTGCCGGGACGGAAACCGGGGACCCGCACCTGCTGGGCGATCTTCCGGTACGCGGCGTCGAAGTTCGGCTTGAGCTCGTCGAACGGCACCTCGACATTGATCTTCACTCGCGTCGGGCTGAGCTGCTCGACGGTGCTCTTCAAGGTCTTCTCCTCGAGCGGTAAACGATGGGGGCGGACAGTCCCTCAGGACCGCCCCGGTCACCTGCTGACCGGGATATCCGAGTCTAGGCCAGAGGGTTGACAAGACCGGCTGCGGGGCACCTGCCGAGGCAGAGCCGATCAGCACGCGCCGGTGCGCGCCCGTAGCGTCGAGGACGTGGTTTCCGGGCAACAGAGCGAAGGTCCGGCCGCGGCGGCGACGCGGCTCACCGGATTCGAGGCAGCCTCACGAGGCCCCTCAGGCACCCTCAGTGAGGTCGTATTGACCGACGGCCACCAGCATTTCGACGCGGTGGTGAAGCGCGGCCACGCTCCAGGCGCGACCCAAGCCGAGGCCGCCGGACTGCGCTGGCTGGCAGCGGCGGACGCAGTGCGGATCCCCCAGGTGCACGGCGCCGACGACACCTGGCTGGTACTGGACCGCGTAACCGAGACGAGCCCGTCGCACGCCGAGGAGTTCGGCCGCGACCTCGCCCGCCTGCACGCGGCCGGAGCCCCCGCTTTCGGAGCCCCTCCCCCGGCCGGCCTGGCGGACGCATGGATCGGAACCGCGCCGATGCGCAACTCACCAGGCGAATCATGGCCGGAGTGGTACGCCGAGCACCGAATTCTCCCCTACGTCCGAATGGCGTCCGAGATCCTCGACACGACGGTGTTCGAGCGCGCCTGCGCCCGAATCCCGTCGGTAGTCGGCCCGGCAGAACCGCCCGCGCGACTGCACGGAGATCTGTGGAGCGGCAATGTCCTGTGGGACGCCGACGGCGCGATACTGATCGACCCAGCCGCACACGGCGGACACCGAGAGACAGATCTCGCGATGCTGCACCTGTTCGGCTGCCCACACCTGGAGCGAATCGTGGCCGCCTACGACGAAGCCGCACCACTGGCGGACGGATACCGGGAACGAATCGCCCTGCACCAGCTTTTCCCACTACTGGTGCACACAGTCCTGTTCGGACGGTCCTACGCAAGACAAGCGACCGACGCCGCCCGCTCCCTGGGCTAGCCCCCCACTTCGCCGTCCGTGAGGGCCACCTTCACGGACTCAGAGTCCCTCAGGGTTCCCCTCACGACCCGCCATTCCCTCAAGGAGCCCCTCACGGAACAGGATTCCCTCAAGGGGCCCTTCACAGCCCACCCCCCAACCGCACCCGGTGCACCCAACCACCGAGGAACCCAGCCTTCCCCCAACCGCACCCGACGCACCCAACCAACGAGGCACCCGACCTTCCCCCAACCGCACCCGACGCACCCAACCGACGAGGCACCCAGCCTTCCCTCAACCGCACCCGATGCACCCAACCATCGAGGCACCCAGCCCGCCCCCAACCCCGATACGAAGCCTTCCCTGCGGGCGGCGGGTGCTTGTCAAGGCATCTTTCCCGCCTTGACAAGCACCCGCCGCCCGTCAGCACAATTGAGCTTCGGGGTGCCCCACGCAACCAACGCCTGCAATGTCGCCGCCAGGCGACGAGCAGTCACCCCAGCACCCCCCGCACAGCGGACTCACAGCAAGCACACATCGCCCCCACACCCGCAAACCGCACCCTCGGGTCATGACCCTCCGCGCACGATTAGCCGCCGCTCACCCAAGGCGGCGATCCCTGCGCACCAAACTCACCGTCTCGGTAGTAATCCTCCTCTCCCTGGTCTGCCTGACCATCGGCGTAATCAGCGAATTCGCCCTGCGCGCCTTCCTCCTGACCCAAACCGACACCCAACTCTCCGCGGCCACCGCCCGCGCCCTCGACTTCGCCACCCACCCCGGCCCTCCCGGCAACGAACGCAACCCCCTAGACGCCCCAGGCCAAGGCGCAGGCACCGTAACCGCCCACTTCGACTCCGACGGCCAAGACGGCACCGGCGGCTGGCTCTCCCCACACGGCCAGCGCATCACCCTCACCCCAGACGAACTGACGGCACTGCAAGACCCCCCGGCAAGCGGCCGCCCCTACACCCGCACCCTCGGCAACCTCGGCGACTACCGCCTGACCGCCATCTCCATCCCCGACGGCACAGTCATCACCGGCGTCCCGCTAGCCCCCATGCAACAGACGCTGCTGACCGTCGGCCTGATCCTCTTCGGCGTAGCCGCAGCCGGAGTAACCGGCGCGGCCTTCCTAGGCGCCTTCGCAGTCCGCCGAACCCTCCGCCCACTGGAACGCGTGGCGGAAACAGCGTCACGAGTCTCCGAACTCCCCCTAGACAGAGGCGACGTAGACCTGTCCGTCCGAGTCCCCGCCCAAGACACCGACCCCCGCACCGAAGTAGGCCAAGTCGGCGCAGCACTGAACCACATGCTCGGCCACATCTCCTCCGCACTGGAAGCCCGCCACGCCAGCGAACTGCGCGTCCGCCGATTCGTCGCCGACGCCAGCCACGAACTGCGCACCCCGCTAGCCGCCATCCGCGGCTACGCCGAACTCGCCGGCCGCTCCGACAGCCACGCCCCACCAGACGTCGCCCATTCGATGACCCGGATCGAATCCGAGGCCGACCGAATGACCGCGCTCGTCGAGGACCTCCTCCTGCTCGCCCGCCTCGACGCGGGCCGTCCGCTCGACGTCGCCGAAGTAGACCTGACCCGCCTGGTCGCGGACGCGGTCAGCGACGCACACGTGGCCGGCCCGCACCACGTCTGGCAACTCGCCTTGCCCGACGAACCGATCCTCGTCCTAGGCGATGTCCAACGACTGCACCAAGTTCTGGCGAACCTGCTAGCGAACGCCCGCGTCCACACACCACCCGGCAGCACAGTCGTCACCGCCCTCACGAGATCGGTCGACGGCAGCGCCGTGGTGACCGTGACCGACGACGGCCCCGGCATCCCGCCCGAACTTCAGCCCGCGGTGTTCGAACGCTTCGCCCGCGGCGATTCGTCCAGGTCGCGGGCAGCCGGGTCGACCGGACTAGGCCTGGCAATCGTGTCGGCAGTACTGACTGCGCACCACGGCACCATCACGATGCACAGCCGCCCAGGCCAGACGTCCTTCGCCGTCCGTCTGCCGATCGCAGTCCCGGCGCAGCGCACACCGCTCGCCTATGACCCCAAGTCCCACAGCGGACACACAGGGTAGGCACATCCCGACCCCAGGTCGCGCCGCGAGGCTGACCGCATGACCGCAGTCGCGACCCACCCAGCCGTTCCCGCCGCGCCGCTACAGCGCGCCGAACCGAGGTGGGTGCGCCCGAGCCTCGTGTTGCTGCTCGTCGCGACCGCCGCGCTGTACCTGTGGGATCTGAGCGCATCCGGCTGGGCCAACGCGTTCTACTCCGCCGCCGCGCAAGCCGGATCGCAGAGCTGGAAGGCACTGTTCTTCGGCTCCACCGACGCGGCCAACGGCATCACCGTGGACAAGACGCCCGCCGCACTCTGGGTGATGAGCTTGTCCGCGCGGCTGTTCGGGGTGAACGCGTGGAGCATCCTGATACCGCAAGCATTGATGGGTGTCGGCTCCACGTGGCTGCTGTACGCGACCGTGCGACGCACTTCCGGCGCGGCGGCGGGATTGCTCGCTGGCGCAGTGCTGACGCTCACTCCGGCCGCGGCACTGATTTTCCGGTTCAACAACCCAGACGCATTGCTCGTCCTGCTGCTGATCGCCGCTGCCTATTGCACCGTACGGGCGATCGAGAAAGCCAGCCCGCGATGGCTCGTTTTCGCAGGCGTGGCAATCGGATTCGGCTTTCTCGCCAAGATGCTGCAAGCGTTTCTCGTCCTGCCCGCCTTCGCTCTCGCGTACCTCGTGGCCGCACCGATCGCGCTCGGCAAACGCCTGCTGCACCTGCTCGCCGGACTCGCCGCCGTCGTGGTTTCGGCAGGCTGGTACCTCGCCGTCGTGGCGTTGTGGCCAGCCGCCGACCGGCCGTACATCGGCGGCTCCCAGAACAACAGCCTGCTCGAACTTACCTTGGGGTACAACGGCTTCGGCCGCATCACCGGCGACGAGACCGGCAGCGTCGGCGGAAGCCCGGGCGGCGGCTGGGGCAGCACCGGACTGTTCCGGTTGTTCGGCAGCGAAATGGCGGGCGGAATCGCCTGGCTGCTGCCCGCCGCAGTGCTCGGGCTCGGCGCTGGCCTGTGGTTCACCCGTTACGCGCCCCGCACCGACCGCAGTCGCGCCTCGCTGCTGCTCTGGGGCGGCTGGCTGCTCGTGACCGCCGTGGTGTTCAGCTTCATGGGCGGGATCATCCATCCCTACTACACCGTCGCGCTCGCTCCGGCGATCGCCGCGCTCGTCGGGATCGCCGCCGTCCAGTTGTGGCGGATCCGCGGCAATCCGGCTGCCGTAGGGCTGTTGAGCGGCGGTGTCGCGCTGACGACGGTCACGGCCTACCTGTTGCTGGACAATTCATGGCAGCCGTGGCTTGCCCCGACAGTGCTCGTCCTCGGGATTCTGGCGGCTATCGCCCTGTTCTTCGTCCAGCACTTCGGCCGGATCGCCGCCGTGCTGGGACTGGTCGTGCTGCTCACCGGAACCGGCGCGTACAGCCTCGCCACCGCGTCCACTCCGCACACCGGCGCGATTCCGTCGGCTGGACCGAATACGCGGCAGATGTTCGGCGGCGGCGGATTGCTCGGCACCACCCTGCCCGGCGCGAACCTGACAGCGTTGCTGCGGAAATCCGGCGAGCACCGGTGGGCCGCGGCGACCGTCGGGTCGAACAACGCCGCCGGATACCAGCTCGGCAGCGGCAAACCGGTGCTCGCGGTGGGCGGATTCAACGGCACCGACCCGTATCCGACGCTCGCGCAGTTCGAGCAGTACGTCCGCGAAGGACAGATCCGCTACTTCCTCGGCGACGGCCTGACCATGCGCGGCTCCAGCAGCGGAAGCGACGCCGCCGCCCAAATCGTCCAATGGGTGGCCGAGAACTACCAAATGACCACAGTGGACGGTGTGACCGTCTACGACCTGGCTGCCTGATTCCGTGCCGTGCGGCCAAGATCACCGGATCAGGCGTACGTCGCACAGCGCAAGCACAGGAACACCACAAGGTGGCCAAAGCCCCGCGGACCACGGTGAACGCATGAACGCCACCGCCCCCTCCCGCAGCGGCGCCCCGCGGCCCGGGACGACTCCGGTCGGCCTCGGCGGCCCGCATCCCGTGCTCGACGTCGTCATCCCGGTCTACAACGAGGAAACCGACCTCGAACCGTGCATCCGCAGACTGCGGGCGCATCTCGCCGAACGCGCCGGCTACCCGTACCGGATCACCGTCGCGGACAACGCGAGCACCGACAAAACCCTTGCTGTCGCCGAAGAACTGGCCAGCGAGTTCCCCGAGGTCGAGGTGCGCCACCTCGACGAGAAGGGCCGCGGCCGGGCGCTGCAGGCGGTCTGGTCCTCCTCGGACGCCGCCGTGCTGGCCTACATGGACGTGGACCTGTCCACCGATCTCGCCGCGCTGGACCCGCTCGTCGCGCCACTGTTGTCCGGACATTCGGACGTCGCGATCGGCAGCCGCCTCGCCCGCGGCGCCAGGGTGGTGCGCGGACCGAAGCGCGAGTTCATCTCCCGCTGCTACAACCTGATCCTCCGCGGCACGCTCGCCGCGAGGTTCTCCGACGCGCAATGCGGGTTCAAGGCGATCCGCGCCGACGTCGCCCGCGCGCTGCTCCCGCACGTGCGCGACACCGGCTGGTTTTTCGACACCGAGCTGCTCGTGCTTGCCCAGCGCGCCGGGCTGCGGATCCACGAGGTGCCGGTGGACTGGGTCGACGACCCGGACTCCTCGGTCGACCTCGTCGCGACCGCCACCGCCGACCTCAAAGGCATCGCCAGGGTCACCCGCGCGACCTTCACCGGCGAGATTCCCGTGCACCGGCTGCGCGAACAGCTCGGCCGCGAACCGATCGGCGTGGAGGCCCCCGGAGTGTCGCCGAGCCTGGTGAAACAACTCGTGCGCTTCGCCGCGGTCGGCGTCGCCAGCACTGTCGCGTACCTGCTGCTTTTCCTGGTGCTGCGGACGATGGTCGGCGCGCAGGCGGCCAACTTCACCGCGCTGCTCGTCACCGCGATCGCGAACACCGCGGTGAACCGGCGGGTGACCTTCGGCGTCCGCGGGCGGGCCGGCGCCGGACGGCATCAGTTCGAGGGGCTGATCGTGTTCGGCCTCGGGCTGGCGCTGACCAGCGGTTCGCTCGCCTTGCTCAACCACACCACCCATCCCGGGCTCGTCCTGGAGACGACCGTGCTCGTGCTGGCGAACCTCGCCGCCACGGTACTGCGCTTCCTGCTGCTGCGGGGCTGGGTCTTCAATCCGCGCCGCACCGCTACCGAGGAGTCGTCTTGAGCACTGTCCTGTCCGCCCGGCCCGCTGCCCCGGACACGCCGGATCGCGCGACGCCTCGCTGGATCCGTCCGTCGGTGTTCGGACTCTTGGCGCTCACCGCTGTCCTGTACTTCTGGGACCTGACCGCTTCCGGATTCGGCAACTCGTTCTACGCCGCCGCCGTGCAATCGGGCACGCAGAGCCTGAAAGCGTGGCTGTTCGGTTCGTTGGACGCCGGGAACGTGATCACTGTCGACAAACCGCCTGCTGCGTTGTGGGTGGGAACGGCTTTCGCACGGGTCTTCGGGTTCTCCAGCTTCACCGTGCTTGCACCGCAGGCACTCATGGGCGTCGGCTCGGTCGGGCTGCTTTACCTGACGGTGCGTCGCGTTTCGGGGCCGCTGCCGGGATTGCTGGCCGGTGCGATGCTCGCGCTGACGCCGGTCGCCGCGCTGATGTTCCGCTTCAACAACCCGGACGCGCTGCTCACGCTGCTGCTGATCGCCGGGGCGTACTGCACGGTGCGGGCGATCGAGAAGGCCAGCCCCCGGTGGCTGGTTTTCGCTGGTGTCGCAATCGGATTCGGGTTCTTGACGAAGATGATGCAGGCGTTCCTGGTGCTGCCCGCGTTCGCCCTCGCGTACCTGATCGCCGCGCCGACCGGACTGGGAAAACGGTTGCTGCACTTGGTTTACGCCGGGGTCGCGGTGGTCGTCTCGGCTGGCTGGTTCGTGGCGCTGGTGGAGCTGTGGCCGTCGGGGTCGCGGCCGTACATCGGCGGGTCGACCGGGGACAGCCTGTTGGAGCTGGCTTTGGGGTACAACGGGCTCGGGCGCATCTTCGGCGGGCAGGGCAACGGCGGCGGGATGGGCGGTTTTGGCGGCGGAGGGAACAGCGCGTTCGGCGGCAGTTCCGGTCTCGGACGGATGTTCGGCGCGAGTTTCGGCACTGAGGTCTCGTGGCTGCTGCCCGCCGCGCTGATCGGGTTGGCGGCCGGGTTGTGGTTCACCCGGCGGGCCGCGCGCACCGACCGGACCCGGGCGTCGCTCGTCGTCTGGGGCGGCTGGCTGCTCGTGACCGGGCTGGTGTTCAGCTTCATGAGCGGCACCGTGCACCCGTACTACGCGGTGCAGCTCGCGCCCGCGATCGCCGCGCTGGTCGCGATTTCCGGGCACGCGCTGTGGCGCGGCCGGGCGCACTCCGCGCCGAGAACGGTGCTGGGCGGAATGATCGCGGCGACCGCGGTGTAGGACTTCATCCTGCTCGACCGCACGCCGGACTGGTTCCCGTTGCTGCGCTGGGCGATCGTGGTGCTGGGGTTGCTGGTGAGCACCCTCGTGGTGGTCGGGGTGCCGCGGGCGCGGACCGTTTTGATCGGGCTGGCGGCGGCGATTGTCGTGACGCTCGGGGTCGGCACCGCCGGGTACGCCGTGGAGACGGTTTCCTTGCCGCACAGCGGTTCTATCCCGACTTCGGGTCCGCGTACCGGGGGCATGGGCGGCTTCGGAGGCGGCATGGAAGAAGCCAACGGCTCCGTCGGTCAACTGCTAGGCGGCACGACGACGAAGTGGGCTGCCGCGACGACCGGGTCGCAGTCGGCGGCGAGCCTGGAGCTGGCGAGCGGCAAGTCGGTGATCGGCATCGGCGGCTGGGACGGCAGCGATCCGGCCCCGACGCTGGAGGAGTTCAAGCAGTACGTCGGGGCGGGCGAAGTCGCGTACTACGTGGACGGCGGGCGCGGCGGCGGTCCCGGCGGCGGGTCGAACGACATCTCCGAGTGGGTGGCCGCGAACTTCACCGCGACCACGGTCGGTGGCGAAACTGTCTACCAGCTCACCCGGTGAGACGGCGGATCCTCAGCCTCCTCCCAGGAACGAGGCGCATTCTGGAAAGCACGGAGAGTCATCCGCAGGGAACGCCCGGGAGGTCACGATGGCCGGATATCCACGCTGGCACACCGCGAGCGAGCAGGGGCCGCGCGAGCGCAATGCCGACGCGGTGAGCGCCTACGCGGCCGCCGGGGCACGCGGAATCACCTTCGCGCTCGCCGACGGCGTCGGGGACGACCCCGGCGCCGGCCGGGCCGCCCAGGTCGCCGCCGCGGCCGCCGCGCGCACTCCTGTCGAATCCGGCCCGGTGAAGGCGATTTTGGCCGCACAGCAAGCAGTTCACCGGCTGGGCGGCACCGGAGACGCGGTGCTGGTCGTGGCGATGCCCCACGCCGGCGGCTACCGGATCGCGTGGGTCGGCGACGCGCGGGCGTACGCCTGGGACGGGTCGATGATCCACAAACTCACGCAGGACCACACGATGGCGGAGTACTTCCGCTCGCGGCACCAGCCGTACTCGCCGCGGATGGAGCACCTGGTGACCACGAGTGTCCGCACGACGAAACCGGAGGAGATCGGCACGACGGAGACGTCGAGCGGAGGCCTCCTGCTCACCAGCGACGGCGTCCACAAGGTCCTGACGCCCGCCACAATCGACGAAATCCTGGCCGACCCAGCCCGCGGCGCGTCCGCTCTGGTAGCGACCGCCATCGCGCTGGGCGGCCGCGACAACGCGACGGCCCTGTTCGTGGAACCGGCGGACGTGGCGACGTTGGTGACGGAAAGGTTTCCCGCTGCCGCCTGAGCGAGGTCAGGCGTGATCGCGTTTGAGATTCCGGTACTCGCGAAAGACAAGCACGATGATCACCGCGTCGAGCGCGGCGAAGAAGGGCAGCGCGATGGAGTGGGTTTCGAAGGCACGATAAATCTCGTACACGACGAACGCGGCGAGCACGACCATCGCGACCGGGTAGGCGCGCACCCACTTGCGCGCGAGCGCCCACACGAGGCCGAGCTTGAGCAACCCGTGCGCCAGCAGATACGCGACGGCGAACGTCTTGGTGCCCCCACCGACAAAGTGCTCCGCAGCGGTTTCCAGATGCCGCGCGAGCGTGCCGGAGGGATCGCCGAGCAGGTCGCGGGTGATGACCGCGTTCACGAACCCGGTGACGACCGTCGCGGGGATGAACGCCAGGATCAGCGCCCCGATCAGCTGAAGGGCTCCGTCGAGGCCCTTCAGCGTGATCGCGATCCGGAACAGCCGCTCGGTGGAACGGGTGGAGGTCTCCTCGCTCATCGGTACAGGAAACCGGAAAATCCCGAGGGTTGCTGGGTTGATAGCCGGGTTTCGGACGGGTGATCCGGTTTGTGCATCCTGTCGCTCGGATTTAGCCGAGCAAGCTCAGCCCCGTACCGATCAGCGTTCCCCCACAGCTCACGCCCCCGAGTTCGCACACCGGTCATGCCCCCAGCCAAGCCGGTTCCGCCCGCTGGTTCAGCTCCGTCGCCCGGCCGTTCCCGCTGCCCGGCCCTTCACTCGCGGCGCATCGCGGCCCCGCCCTTGCTCTGGCATTCCGGGCACCGCTCGTACCTTTTCGTGTGATCGTGCGGATCCTGCCCGAACACCGGAAAACACGCCGCTCCGCACAGCCCGAGGTACACCGGCCCACAGCGAAGCGGACGGCGGCCGACTTGATGCGCCAGCCGTGCCGCGTTCTCCGGTGCACCCGCTTGGGGCAGCCAGCCGTGCGCGGGCAGACTCGCCAGGACGGCCTCGTTCAGGTGATCGGCCCGACGGACCAACGCCCGGCCGAGGTCAAGGAGACGCTCGCCGAGGTCCCGCACCGCGTCCGGGCGCGGGGATCGTTCGTCGAGCGCCCGGGTGAGGAACGCGAGGTCGAGTGCCAGGGTGGCTTGCAGGTCGCGAATCCAGGTGACCAGTTCGGGTCCGGTGAGCCCCACCGCCGAACCGCGCTGCTCCGGCAGCCTGCTCCAGCGTCCGGTCATGCGCCGTTCCCCGCGAGCGCCGGGTGTCGGTCCTCCACACCGCTCACGCCAGGCACCGATCTTCGCTCGAGCGGACCTGTCCTTCCCGGCGGAGCCACTCCTCCGCGCATTCGGGACACGTCGGATCGAACCAGTGCCCGCCGAGTTGCGGCACGTCTCGGCGGGCGACCGTGACTTCGGCCCCGCACAGTGCGGTGAACGTTTCCCCGGGTCTCGGCGCGAACGGCCCGTCCAGTGCGTGCCGTTTTCCTTCCGCCTGCTGCCACCTGAACACCGGACTCCTCCCCTTGTGGTGCTTGGAGTCCTATTTGGGATGTCGCCCACGCGTAACGCAAGCCCCCGGTCCGGGTGATCATCTGGGCCGGGATTTTCCCGTAGCCGCAAGCATTTTCGCCTTGCGACGGAGGGTTGAGCGCGGGTTACCGCCGGGTTAGCTGTCACCAGCTGGTGACACCCCGGAGGGCGGACGCCGCCGCGGTTGCCGGCGCCCGTGCCGCCTGAGCGATGCGAGGCGCGGCGGCAGGCACGGGTGCCGCGAGGGGGAAGGCGGCGGGCGTCCGGTCGGGCATCACCTCGCTTTCGGGAGTGCGGTCGCCGACATGACTGCTGTCGCCAAGCGCATACGCAACCCCCGCGCGAGGGTTGTCACACGACAGTGGTGCAAATAGTCAGCACGCCGAGTGGCAGCACGCCGCGGTGACGCAGGGGCGCGCGGGCGAGAACAACGGCCGCAGATCGAAGGGCCAACGCGCTGGAATCACTTCGCAGCCGTCCGGCTGGCAACGCGCGGCAAGACAAAGATCCGCGGCAGTCCAGCACGCGATGCCGGATCAAGCCACGACGGTGCGGCTGATCAGCACGTCCAGTCCCGGACCGGTCAAGTCGTCCGCCGCCGCGCGACGGCCTGCCAGTGCCAGCAGCAACGCCTCCGCCGGGCCGCGGACCTCGATGCCTCTCCCAGACGCCCAGTCCACGTCGGTCGCGACCGCGCGCAAACCGGTCAGCCGGCGCGACACCCCGATCGGCGGCGCGCGCAGCGACAGCTCCAACGCCCGGCGCAACCGCGCCGCCGGGATCGTCCGCGGCAAGCCGAGCGGGCGGCGGATGTCCTGCTGGTGGATGAGGCCGTCGAGAAACCCGACCATCCCGCCGAACTTGCCCAGGATCCGGCCCGGCTGCGGGTTCCGCCGCATGACGCCGATCAGTTCCTCCGGCGCGCGCACCCTGTACTCGGCGAGACCGGTCTCGTTGGACCGTTTCAGCGACAGCCCCGCCCGGACGAACCGCTGCGCCAGCTGGCGTCCGCTGAGTTCGTCGTAGCTCACGACGTGAGCGATGACCGAGCGCACGTTCCAGCCGGCACACAGCGTCGGCTCGTCCCACTGCTCCGGCGTGAGCGTCTCGAGGAAGTCCGCGAAGTCGGCGCGCTCCTCGCGAGCCAGCGTCCGTACGTCCATGCCCTCCCCCATCCGCGGCGGACACTCACCGTAGCAGCGACCCGGTCGCGTTCGCCGGGCCGAACAGGACAGCGGACCCCAAAGTGGGTCTCTGCACACATTCACCCGATCAGGTTGAAGAGGTGCGCATTGATAACACTCGGAATAGTCCGGCAGATCGCGAATACCCGTTACTCGAAACACCAGGCAGGAGAGCGTCGGAGAAGATTTTTCCGCCCCGGGTTAGCGCGATCGGCGGCGGCCGTGCAAAGATAGCGTTGCCGCAGGCAGGAGGGGTTAAGAGGGTGGAATATTCCATTCCCCGGACGCCCGCCGCGGCCGCCGGAACCAGTTCCCCTCGGGGGCGGGCTGGGAACTGTGTTCCGGCACTTTTCCGGCGGACAAGAAAGGATCCACAATGACCGGTCCTGGCGCGGAAAATGCAGGCCAGGCATACCGTCGGACAGAAAAATCGGACACTGGCGACGACACACAGTATGCCGTCGCCGTAAGTCAACGCCCCGGCCGAGTGACCGTGACCTTTCACGAGCCAGGCATGCCGCAACCAGCGCCGGCCGTGCCGTCGCCGCGGCCGAGCACGCGCCCGGCTTACCCGTCGTGGAAGACCGCGCGGACGTCAGTCGAACTGGCCGCGCGGCAACCGGACGGCGGGACCCGGCCGTGGCAGCTGATCGCGCTGCTGCTGACCCTGCTCGTCGGGGCGACCGCGCTCGTCTTCGCGACCGCCGGAGTCCTGGCCGGACTCGCCACCGCGGGCGGAGTGGCGCTCGTGCACGTCACCGGAGCCGTGCTCCGCAAGCGGCACACCGCGAACCGGGACGCCTGACCACCCTCGAAGCGGACGCCGGCGGCGGCTCACGGCCGCCCGCGTTCTGCGCTCCCGGTGCCCGGCTGGGCAGGGCCGGGCACCGGGAGACGAGGGTCCGCTGTCGCGGGGATTGTTTCCGGGCTGGCGGCGGATGCTGCTCAGCGCCCGGCAGCGACCGGGCGACGGTAGTTGGCGGTGGTTGGCTGTGAGGGCCACGCCGCGGGCCGCTCAGGAATCGACAAGACGCGGGCTCGACTGGGCTCGGTTCAAGCTCGGCTCGGGCTCGACTGAGCTTGGTTCGGGCTCGACTGGGCTTGGTTCGGGCTCGACTGGGCTTGGCGCCGCGCATCGGCTTGATTCGCTCTGCCCATCCGCACAGGTCAACCCGCCGCCTTGGCCTGCCCAGCCCGCAGGCGCGCGGCGGTCGGCTCGACCGCTCGGCTCACCCTGCCCTCTGCCTCGCTCCGCCCGCACCGAGTCGGCTTGACTCAGCCCGCCAGCCCGGCCCCTGACCACCGGCCCGACTCGACTCGGCCGCAGCTCGGCCAGGCTCAGCCCAGCTCGGCCCACAGCTAGGCCAGGCACAGCCCGGCCTAGCCCCGCTCGGCTCGGCCGCACCCGACTCTGCCCGGCACGACACGCCTCGGCTCAGCTCGGCTCGCCCCGGCCGGACCTGGCCGGACCTGGCTCTGCCCGATATGACACGGCTCCACTCCACCCGGCCCGGCCCAGCTCGTCCCGAGCAGACCTGGCTCTGCCCGGCGTGGCACGGCTCAGCTCCGCTCAACTCGACCCCACCCGGCTCAGCCCGGCCCGACTTAGCTCAGCTCGGCACAGCTCCACTCGGCACAGCCCCGCCGTGCCCGGCACAGCTCCGCTCGAATCGGCCCGGCCCGGCCCGGCCCGGCCCAGCCCAGCCCAGCCCAGCCCAGCCCAGCCCAGCCCAGCCCAGCCCAGCCCAGCCCAGCCCAGCCCAGCCCAGCCCAGCCCAGCCCAGCCCAGCCCA